>CAYTWJ010000207.1:0-6255 GCA_964442055.1 uncultured Rhodospirillaceae bacterium
TTTGTGGCACAAGCGGTTGCCGAGTTTTTCGCCGTCGCGCCGAGGCGCCCCATGTTTGCCCAGCACTCGCATCTTGCCGCTTGCCTGCTGCTGGACGCCGCGCTGGCCAGTTGCAGCGCCACCGCCAACGCGCCGCCTCCGGTCGGCGCGGCGCCGTCGGCACCGCCGAGCGCGCCGCCAGGCGCGAAGGACCTGGCCGAGGCGAGGCCCGACTTCGCCACCTGGCTCGCCGGCCTGCGCGGCGAGGCGCTCGGTCGCGGCATCCGGCCGCAGACGCTCGATGCCGCGCTGGCCGGCGTGGCGCCGATCCCGCGCGTGATCGAGCTCGATCGCCGGCAGCCCGAGTTCACGCTCACCTTCGACGACTATATCGGCCGTGTCGTGCCGCCGGCCCGGGTCGAGCGCGGCCGTCAGCAGCTCGACGAGAACCGCGCGCTGCTCGACCAGGTGTCGCGGCGCTACGGCGTCCAGTCGCGCTTCGTCGTCGCGCTATGGGGCATCGAGTCGGACTTCGGCCGCATCACCGGCAGCTTCAAGATCGTTCCCGCGCTGGCCACGCTGGCCTACGACGGTCGGCGCTCGAGCTATTTCCGCCGCGAATTGCTCGACGCGTTGAGGATCCTCGACGACGGCCACGCAACGCCCGACACCATGATCGGTTCCTGGGCCGGGGCGATGGGGCAGAGCCAGTTCATGCCGTCGAGCTTCCTGCGCTTCGCCGTCGATTTCGACGGCGACGGGCGGCGCGACATCTGGCAGACGCGGGCCGACGTCCTGGCCTCGGCGGCCAACTACCTGGCGCAATCGGGCTGGAAGGGCGACGAGACCTGGGGGCGGGCGGTGCGGCTGCCGCCCGGCTTCGATGCGGCGCTGGCCGACCAGAAGGTCGAGAAGACATTGAGCCAGTGGCAGGCGCTCGGCGTCCGGCGCAGCGACGGCGGCGATCTCCCGACGCGGCCGGTCATGGCCTCGCTGGTGCTGCCGGCAGGACCCGAGGGACCGGCCTTCCTCGCCTACAACAACTACAAGGTGATCCTGAAATGGAACCGGTCGCATTTCTTTGCGATCGCGGCGGGGACTCTTGCCGACCGGATCGAGGGTCGGTAGATTCCTAGATATATTTCGGCTGCGATCGGGGAACCACTAGGGCTATGCGCGCCGCCCTCCCGCGGCGGCTCCGCCGCACCACCACAGCCGGCTTGGTCGCCCTTGCCGCCGGGCTGGCCGGCTGCGCCGAGGTGTCGTTGATCGGCCACACCGCCAAGCAGGCGGCGGCACCGCGCCCGCCTGCCCAAGCCGATGGCGCGCGGCCGCAGGGCGCCTACAAGCTCGGAAACCCCTACCAGGTGCACGGCACCTGGTACTATCCCAAGGACGACCCGTTCTACGACGAGACCGGCATCGCGTCGTGGTACGGCGCCGAATTCGGCGGCAAACCGACCGCAAACGGCGAGACTTTCGATCCCAACGATGTCACGGCCGCGCACCGGACGCTGCCGATGCCGACGTTCGTGCGCGTGACCAACGTCGAGAACGGCCGCTCGATCCTGGTTCGCGTCAACGACCGCGGCCCGTTCGCCCGCGGCCGGATCATCGACCTGTCGCGGCGCAGCGCGCAGCTGCTCGGCTTCGACCGCCAGGGCACGGCGCGCGTGCGCGTCCAGGTGGCCGGGCCGGCGAGCGGCGATGGCGACTTCGCCCAGCCCTGGCCCAACTGGTCCGACATCCAGCTGGCGCGGGCGGCAACGACGCCGTCTCAGCCGCCACCGCCCGCGCCGCCGCAAGTGGCGCAGGGGGGCGACAACGGCGCCGTGCTCGACGGCGCCGGGTTGCGCGTCGAGGCGGCGCGCCCGGGCGCGCTTTACATCCAGGCCGGAGCCTTCTCGCAGCGCGAAAATGCTGACCGCCTCAGCCGCCAGCTCGCCCGCTTCGGGCGCACGCGCGTGGCGCATACCAGCATCCGCGGCACCGACTATTACCGCGTCCAGGTCGGCCCGCTGGGGAGCGTCGACCAGGCCGACCGGACGCTGGAGCGGGTGATCGGTGCCGGCTATCCGGATGCCCGCATCGTGGTCGATTGATCGAGCGGCGCCGCATTGTCGGCGCATTCGCCGACCAGCGTCAGGGCGCCATTTGATATCGGGAACAGGGGAACGATGAGCAAGCTGAAACACCTGCGCACTATCGTCGCCGCCTTGGCGCTGCCGCTTCTGGCGGCCGCGCCGCTCGCCGCCCAGGAGATCGAGACCGCGGCGCGCGAGGCGATCCTGGTCGACTTCGACACCGGCGCGGTCCTGTTCGCCAAGAACGCCGACCACCCCATGCCGCCCTCGTCGATGTCGAAGATGATGACCGCGCACATGGTCTTCGAGCGCCTCGTCGCCGGCACGCTCAAGCTGGAGGACAAGTTCACCGCCAGCGAGAACGCCTGGAGGAAAGGGGGCGCGAAGAGCGGCGGCTCGACCATGTTCCTCAACATCGGCGACCAGGTGACGGTCGAGGACCTATTGCGCGGCGTGATCGTGCAGTCGGGCAACGACGCGTGCATCGTTCTGGCCGAAGGCCTTGCCGGCACCGAGGAGCGCTTCGCCGAGCAGATGACCGAGCACGCCCGCCAGATCGGCCTGACCCACAGCACATTCAAGAACGCGAGCGGCCTGCCGCAGCCGGGCCATGTGACCACCGCGCGCGATCTTGCCAAGCTGGCCAAGTCGACGATCGAGAAGTTCCCGCAGTTCTACCCCATGTATGCCGAGAAGGAGTTTCGCTACAGCGGCATCAAGCAGGGCAATCGCAATCCGCTGCTCTACAAGAACATGGGCGTCGACGGGCTCAAGACCGGCCACGCCGAGGAAGCCGGCTACGGCCTGACCGCCTCGGCCAAGCGCGGCGATCGGCGGCTGATCCTGGTGGTCAACGGCCTGAAAAGCA
The DNA here is from genome assembly GCA_964442055.1 of uncultured Rhodospirillaceae bacterium. GTDB lineage: Bacteria > Pseudomonadota > Alphaproteobacteria > Ferrovibrionales > Ferrovibrionaceae > CAYTWJ01. The sequence goes on from CAYTWJ010000207.1 coordinate 2,932, forward strand.
TGAACGAGCGCTCGCGCGAGACCGAGCGGCTGATGGAGATCGGCTTCCGCGAGTTCGACAATTACAAGCTGCTCGCGGGCGGCGCCGAGATCGACCAGGCCGACGTTTGGCTCGGCGAGAAGACGCGCGTGCCGCTCGTCGCCGAGAAGGACGTCGTGCAGACCCTGCCGCGCGCCAAGCGCGCCGACCTCAAGGTCGCGGCCGTCTACGACAACCCGCTGCCGGCGCCGATCAGGAAGGGCACGCCGGTCGGGCGGCTGGTCATCAGCGGGCCGGGGATCGAGGCGCGCGAGGTGGCGCTGGTCGCCGGCGCCGACGTGGCCCGCCTCGGCGCCTTCGGGCGCATCGGCGCGGCGATCAGCTACCTGATCTGGGGGCCAGGGCGGTCGTGAGCGGCCCCGGCGCGTCGCGCGCGCGCTTCATCACGCTGGAAGGCGGCGAAGGCGCCGGCAAGTCGACCCAGGTGCGGCGCCTCGTCGCCCGCCTCGAGGCCGGTGGCATCCGTGCCGTCGCGACGCGCGAGCCGGGCGGCTCGCCGGGCGGCGAGCAGATCCGCGGCCTCCTCGTCAACGGCGAGATCACGCGCTGGGACGCGCAGACCGAGGCGCTGCTGCACTTCGCCGCCCGCCGCGAGCACCTGGTCAAGACCATCTGGCCGGCGCTCGAATCCGGCCGCTGGGTCGTATCCGACCGCTTCGCCGACTCGACGATGGCCTATCAGGGCTATGCGCTCGGTCTCGGCCGCCCGACGGTCGAGAGCCTCTATGGCCTGGTCGTCGGCGACTTCGCCCCGGACCTGACGCTGATCCTCGATCTGCCGGCCGAAGAAGGGCTGGCGCGCGTCGGGCGCCGGCCCGCCGCCGCCGGCGGCGAGGACCGCTACGAGCGCATGGGGCACGACTTCCATGCCCGCCTGCGCGACGCCTTCCGCGATATCGCGGCGCGCGAGCCGGAGCGCTGCCGGATCGTCGACGCGCGCGGCGACGTCGACGCGGTCGCCGGCGCCATCTGGACCCTGGTCGCGGAACGCTTCAAACTCGCCGCATGAGCGGATTCGACGAGCGCGACGCCCCCTCCTGGGGGCCGCGCCACACCGCCGACCTGGTCGGCCACGGCGCCGCCGAGGCGACGCTGATCGACGCCTGGGGCTCGGGCCGCATGGCCCATGCCTGGCTGATCACCGGGCCGAAGGGCATCGGCAAGGCGACGCTCGCCTTCCGCTTTGCCCGCTTCCTGCTGGCGCGCGGCGCGGCGCCGGCCCTCGACATGTTCGGCGGCCGCCCCGACAGCCTGCTGGTCGCGCCCGACGACCCGGTCTTCGCCCGCGTCGCCGCCGCCGGCCATGCCGACCTGCTCACCGTCGAGCGCTCGTGGAACGACAAGGGCAGCCGCTGGCGCAACGAGATCGTCATCGACGACGTGCGGCGGGTGACGCCGTTCTTCGGCATGACGGCGGGCGAGGGCGGCTGGCGCATCTGCATCCTCGACGCCGCCGACGAGATGAACCGCAACGCCGCCAATGCGGTGCTGAAGATCCTCGAGGAGCCGCCGGCACGGGCGCTGATCCTGCTGGTTGCGCATGCGCCGGGCCGGCTGCTGCCGACCATCCGCTCGCGCTGCCGGCGGCTGGCACTGCGCCCGCTCGCCGAGCCCGAGGTCGCGGCGGTGCTGGCCGCGCGCCGGCCCGACCTGCCCGAGGGCGACCGTGCCGCGCTGGCGCGGCTGGCCGAGGGCAGCCCCGGGCGCGCGCTGGCCTTGGCCGAGCAGGGCGGCCTCGATCTCTACCGCGAGATGGTCGGCCTGATCGGCTCGCTGCCGGCGCTCGAGGTCGAGAAGCTGCATGCCGTCGGCGACCGTTTCGGGCGGGCGGCCGGGGCAGCGGCCTTCACGGTGATGATGGATCTGCTCGGCTGGTGGCTGGCGCGGCTGGTGCGCGCCGGCGCGACCGGCGCCGCGATCGCCGAGATCGTTCCCGGCGAAGCCGCGCTGATGCGCCGGCTGGCGGCGATCCGTGGCCTTGATCAATGGGTTGAGGTATGGGAAAACCTCAGCCGCCTCGTCGCCCTGACGGACAGCCTGACCCTCGACCGCAAGCAGGTGGCGCTGAACGTCTTTTCCAGCCTGGAGCGGGCGGCGCGAGGCTGACCCTGTCCCAAAGGTAAGCCGTCATGTCCGGGCGCCGCGCCTTCTACATCACGACGCCGATCTATTACGTCAACGACAAGCCGCACATCGGCCATGCCTACACCACGCTGGCCTGCGACGTGCTGGCGCGCTTCAAGCGCCTCGACGGCGTCGACGTGATGTTCCTGACCGGCACCGACGAGCACGGCCAGAAGGTCGAGAAGGCGGCGCGCGCCGCGGGACAGGAGCCGCAGGCCTTTTGCGACGCCGGCAGCCAGAATTTCCGCGACCTGGCGCGCGTCCTCGACATCAGCAACGACGACTTCATCCGCACCACGGAGGCGCGCCATATCCGCGCCAGCCAGGCGATCTGGCAGGCCCTGGTCGATGCCGGAGAGATCTATCTTGGCAGCTATGCCGGCTGGTACGCGGTGCGCGACGAGGCCTTCTACAACGAGGACGAGCTGGTCGAGGACGCCGCCGGCAACCGGGTGGCGCCGTCGGGCGCACCGGTGGAATGGGTCGAGGAGCCGTCCTACTTTTTCCGGCTGTCGGCCTGGCAGGACCGGCTGCTGAAGTTCTACGACGACAATCCCGGCTGCATCCTGCCGCCGAGCCGGCGCAACGAGGTCCTGAGCTTCGTGCGCGGCGGGCTCAAGGACCTGTCGGTGTCGCGCACCAGCTTCACCTGGGGCGTGCCGGTGCCCAACGATCCCAAGCACGTGATGTACGTCTGGCTCGACGCGCTGACCAACTACATCACCGCGGTGGGCTATCCCGAGGTCGACGACGCCATGTTCCGCCGCTACTGGCCGGCCGACCTGCACATGGTCGGCAAGGACATCATCCGCTTCCACGCCGTCTACTGGCCGGCCTTCCTGATGGCCGCCGGCGTCGCCCCGCCGCGCCGCGTCTTCGCCCACGGCTGGTGGACCAACGAGGGCCAGAAGATCTCGAAGTCGCTCGGCAACGTCATCGATCCGCTGGCGCTGATCGCCGAGTTCGGCCTCGATCCGACGCGATATTTCCTGATGCGCGAGGTGCCCTTCGGCAGCGACGGCGATTTCCGGCGCGCCGCCCTCATCGGCAGGATGAATGCCGAGCTTGCCAACGGGATCGGCAACCTGGCGCAACGGACGCTGTCGTTCTGCGCGAGGAATACCGGCGGCACGGTCCCGGCGAAAGGACCGCTCTCGGAGG
>CAYTWJ010000208.1:0-6252 GCA_964442055.1 uncultured Rhodospirillaceae bacterium
TGATGCTGGCGCCCTCGCCGTAATCCTCGCCGATGACGATGAGGGTGCCGCCCCTGACCCCGGCCGAGGCGAGGTTGGAGAGCGCATCCGAGGCGACGTTGGTGCCGACGGTCGACTTCCAGGTAACCGCGCCGCGCAGCGGATAGCTGATCGAGGCGCCGAGCATGGCCGCCGCCCCGGCCTCGTTGGCGGCGGATTCGAAATGGACGCCGAGCTCGTCGAGAATGTCGCGGGCATCCGCCAGCACGTCAATCAGGTGCGACACCGGCGCGCCCTGGTAGCCGCCGACATAGGACACGCCCGATTGCAGCAGCGCCTTGGTGACCGCGAGAATGCCCTCGCCGTGGAACACTTCTCCGGCGCCCAGGCGCAACGACTCGACTTCCTTCTTGAACGAGCGCTCCAATGATTCCTCCCGCGGTTCCGCCAGCCGGGCGGCCCCTGCGAATGCTTCTTGTATAGACTAGCGCCCCTTCGTTGGCTTAGCCAACTTTGAGCCGCTCCTGCCGCCGGTCGTCCTCCAGTTCGGCCATGTTGTCGTAGAGCCGCACCAGCAGCCGCTTGAGGTCGGCGACCTCGGCCTCGCTCAGCCCCCCGAGCGCGACCGCCTCGTATCGCAGCGCGAGCGGCACCAGCTTCTCGGTCAGGCTGCTGCCCGCGGCCGTCCGCTGCAGGGTGACGCGCCGGCCGTCGCCGCTGGCGCGCCGGCGCCGCACCAGGCCCTTGCGCTCCATGCCGTCGAGGACGCGCGACAGCGTCGAGACCTCGATCGAGGTCACGGCGGCGAGCTCGCCGACCGTCCGCGGCTCGCGCTCGCGCAAAGCCGCCAGCACCCGCCACATCGGCAGGGTAATGCCGTGGCAGCGCACCACCTCGGAGTACGAGGCGGCGATGCGTGAACCCGCCCGGTTGAGCAGATACGGCAGATAGTCGCCGAGGACGAGCATGGCCTATTCGGCGGCGATGCGGCGGTGCGCGCCGTCGAAGGCCGGAGCGATCTCCGCCATGAAGCGCTGCATCTGGTCCTTGACCATCTGGTGCGGCTTGAGGCCGTAATTGAAGTAGAGGATTACCTCGCCGATGCCCGCCGCCTCGACCGCCTTCAGGTCGTCGATGATCTTCTGCGGCGAGCCGACCAGCACCGAACGCGCGGTCAAGCTCTCGGGCTTCATGTGCTTGAGAATGTCGACGATCTCGATGAAGTAGCGGTAGGTCGGCGGCACCTTCGCCGGGTCGGAGGGGAAGGCGGCGATCAGCGCGTCGTGGAAATAGCGGATCAGCGCCTCGCGGCCGAAGGCGTCCTCGGCCGGCGTGTCGGCGATGTGGATGAAATAGGAGCACATCGCCCGCCGCGCGGGACGCCTGTGGCGGGTCTCGCACTCGTCGCGATAGACACGCACCGCGTCGGCGAGCGAGCCGTAGACCATCGCCGCGGCGAAGGGCGCGTAGATGATGTTCCAGTCGTGCCGCGCGGCGAGATCCATCGACGGCCGCGAGAAGCAGGCGACATAGGGCCTGAGCGGCTTCTGCACGGGTTTCGGCCGCACGTCGATGTCGTCGAACCGGTAGAACTGGCCGCGGTGCGAGAACTTGCCGGTCTCGGTCCAAGCGCGCCAGACGATCTCGAGCGCCTCGGCGAAAATCTCGGCCGACTTGTCGAAGGGCACCTGGAACGGCCCGTATTCGAGCCGGTCGTAGCCGCGGCCGGCGGCGAAATCGACCCGCCCGCCGGACAGGAGATCGAGCGTCGCCCATTCCTCGGCGACGTGCAGCGGATGATGCACCGGCAGCAGCACGACCGCCGGCGCGAGCCGGATGCGCCGGGTCGCGCCGGCGATCTGCGCCAGCAGCATGTTGGGGCAGGCGTTGACGCCGAGCAGGTTGAAATGGTGCTCGCCGATCCAGGCCGAATTGAGCCCGACGCTTTCGGCCCACAGCGCCTGCTCGTAGATCTCACGGATGAACTGCTCGGGCGTGCGAGGATTGTTCGGATAGCGGTTGTCGCTGAGCGTGAAATAGCCGAAATCCATGGCCTCCTCCCCCGGACGCCTTTGCTGGTTTTTCGGCATGATGCGCCCAAGGCCTGTTCATTGCAAATGCAAATAGTTGTCGGCCGGCGATTTGCCGGGGCATGTCGCACGCGCTTGACGCCGCCCACGCCAGCGCCGATAGTGCCGGCGCCCATGACCGCCGCGCCGCATATCCGGTCCCGACGCCGCCGCTGATCGCGGCGACGGCACCATCGCGCTTGTCATCAGGCATTGGCCCGAAGCCGCAGGAGAAGGTCTCCCGGCTTCGTGACGATTCCCCCGCAGCCCTTCTCCTCGTCGTCAGTCCCTCGCAACGAAGGTGAAGAAGGATGCTGCATCTCGACGAAAGACCCGCCTCGCCGCTTGTCGATCTCTACAAGCGCCTGCCGCTCCGCGTCGCCGGCGGCGACGGCGCCTGGCTGATCGGCGACGACGGCCGCCGCTATCTCGATTTCGCCTCGGGGATAGCCTGCACCGCGCTCGGCCACAACCATCCGCGCCTGCGCGCGGCGCTGTTCGAACAGGGGTCGCGGGTCTGGCACTGCTCGAACCGTTTCGAGATTCCCGAGCAGGCGGCGACCGCCGCCAGGCTGACCGCCGCCAGCTTCGCGGCGCGCGCCTTCTTCTGCAATTCCGGCGCCGAGGCCAACGAGGCGGCGCTGAAGATGATGCGGCGCTGCCAATGGCACCGGGGCCGGCCGGAGCGCTGGCGGACGGTCGTCTTCACCGGCGCCTTCCACGGCCGCACGCTGGCGACACTGGCGGCGACCGACCGCGACGACTACCGGCTCGGGTTCGGCCCCAGGGTCGACGGCTTCGACCGCGCGACGTTCAACGATCTCGCCTCGGCGCGCGCGGCGATCGGGCCGGAGACCGCCGGCATCCTGGTCGAGCCGGTCCAGGGCGACGGCGGCGTGCGCGTGGCCGAGCCCGGCTTCCTGCGCGGTCTCGCCGGGCTGGCGCAGGAGCACGGCCTGGTGCTGATGCTCGACGAGATCCAGAGCGGCATCGGCCGCACCGGCACCTTTCTCGCGCACGAGCAGTACGGCGTCACGCCCGACATCGTCTCGCTGGCCAAGGGGCTGGGCGGCGGCTTCCCGGTCGGCGCCGTGCTGGTGAGCGAGGACGTCGCCGCGGCCATGGCGCCCGGCAGCCACGGCACGACCTTCGGCGGCAACCCGCTGGCGATGGCCGTTGCCGGCGCGGTGATCGGCGAGGTGACGGCGCCGGGTTTTCTCGGCGGGGTGCGCGAGTTGAGCGCCGAGCTCATCGCCGGTCTCGACCGGCTGGCGGCGAGGTGGCCCGCTGTGGTCGCCGAGCGGCGCGGCATCGGCCTGCTGCTCGGCCTCAGAACGGTCGGCCCGAACGCCGCCTTCGAGCAGCGCTGCCTCGACGAAGGCCTCGTGGTGGTGGCCGCCGCCGACAACGTCGTACGGCTGCTGCCGCCGCTGACGCTGACCGCGCGCGAGGCGGAGGCCGCGCTGGTGCTTCTGGACCGGGTCTGCGCCGCGCTGGCCTGACTTCGCCGGCGCGGTCCGACGGAAGCAGGCTCGGCCGTGGCGGGCTACCGCGGTTTTCGGACCGGTACCTCAACGGTGTCGGGCGAACCAAGTCGCCCTTCATCGCCCGTTCCCTTTGTTATAACTTTAGATATATATATATGTAGCTGGTGTCGTTTCCGCTCGGCGCGCTTCTGTCAAGCGCAATGACGCCTCCGCGCGGAGGGCGCGTGGAGGAGCCCGGCCAAATAGCCGTTCAGGGGTATTTGCAGCGTTCCGCGGCGACGCGGATGAAACCGCGATCTCCGCCCAGCACGGTGAAACGATGCTCGTAGTCGCCGGCAACGAGGGCGTGATGCAGCGGCAGGACGCCGCTGACCTCCTCGCTGCGGCCGCCGATCAAGACGAAACGTACCTTGATCGGCTGGCCGGCATCGAACCACGCCTCCGGGGCGCCTTCGGCAGTCGTCGCCGACCGTCCTTCAGCGGTGACGGTGATCGCGTTGTCGGCAAAGCTCACCGAATCGTTGGCGCCGCGATGCAATGGCGTCTGTACCAGGAAGCGCTTGCTGGTCGGCAGCGCATCGCAATCGCGCGGATTGTCCGCCTTGCCGATCAGGAACGCGAGACGGTCGGGCTTGACCCCGGCGTCGAGGCGCTGGCGGACCAGCCCCGCGAGATCGCGGATCGGCCCTTCCGGCACGTCCCGGCGGTACTGCTCGCGCAACTGCGCCTCGCGCTGGGCCGCCTCGGCAAGACGCCCCTTGAGCTCGCCGTTTTCGCGCTGCAACTCGTCGCGGTCCTGACGCAGATCGCCCACCTGGCGGCTCAGATCGAGCACCTCCTGCCGGGCCAGCGTCACGCCGGCGCGGTAGGCGTAGATGCCGGCCGCAAGGATAAAGCCGAGAACCAAGCCCCATTTCGTGGCCGACCACCAGAACCGCCGCCGCCGCCTGAGCCGGCTCTCGTACAAACCGAGTGACATCTCGCCCCTTTGCCGTTGCACCGCGCCGCTGGTCGCAGCCTAGTCAATAAGGGCGAAAGGGCAAGCGCCAGATTAACCATCGGATCGGGCGGCGAACCGGCCGCTCGCATTTAGTAAAATTGCCACCGTCGGTAAAGGAAACGGCAAGACCCGTGCCTCACCATTGCGGCGTTACCTCGGTGTCCTGTCGCGCGGGCGAACCTTGTCTTGCCCTTTGGCGGGCTTTATGCGGAAATCGTCCGACAGCATTTCCGGGGCGCGGTGTTTGCCGTCGGAACCGGTCGACGCCAGCCGCAATGAGGGGGAGTTTGCCATCATGAGACTGCCGATCCCGCCTGCCATGCGCGTAGCCGGGCTCTTGTTCGGGCTCGCCCTGGTGCAAGGCTGCGCCAGCGATCCGATCAACGACGACCGCGCACGCGCACGCGAAGCCTATCTGGCCGGCAACTATGCCGAGGCGGAGCAGCTGCTCGAGGACGTGGTGCGGCGCACCGAGCAGTTCGGTCCGCTCGATCCGCGCCGCGCCGGCTCGATCAACGATCTTGCTTCCGTCTACTATCAGCGCGGCCGTTTCGCCGATGCCGAGAAGCTGCATCGCAAGGCGCTCGATCTGCAGGAGCGCGGCTTCGGACGCAGCAACCCGATGGTGGCGCAGACGCTCAACGATCTCGCCTACGTCTATGTCGACCAGGCGCGCTTTGCCGAAGCCGAGGCGCTGCACCGCCGCGCGCTGGCCATCCGCGAGGGCCATTTCGGCGCCGATCACCCCGAAGTCGCCTCGAGCCTCAACAACATCGGCTGGCTCTACGAGGCGCAGGGGCGCTACGACGAGGCCGAGCGCAGCTACCGCCGCGCCCTCGAGATTCAGACCAAGGCGCGCGGCGAGAACCATCCGCTGGTCGCCGCCACCCTCAACAACATCGCCGTGGTCGAGGCCAAGCGCGGCCGGCTCGCCGAGGCCGAAACGCTCTATCGCCGCTCGCTCGGCATTCTCGAGAAGTCGCTCGGTCCCGACCACCAGCAGGTGGCAGGCACCCAGAACAACCTGGCCGAGCTCTTGATGTGGCAGAAGAAGTACGACCAGGCGGGGCCGGCGCTGAAGAGCGCCCTCGCCGCCTTCGAGAGGCGGCTTGGCCCGACGCATCCCCACGTCGCCATTCCCCTGAACCATCTCGGCGTCATCTACATGACGGAGGGGCGCAACGCCGAGGCCGAACAGGCGCTCAAGCGCGCCCTTGCCATCCGCGAGGCGGGACTCGACGCCGGCCACCCGGCACGGGCGGAGAGCCTCGACAACTATGCCGCGCTGCTGCGCAGCACCGGCCGCGCCGCCGAGGCCCAGCAGATGGAGGCCCGGGCCCGCGACGTGCGGGCCAAGGCCGCCAAGTAGAAACCGCTTCCGCGCCGATCCCGACGCCCCGCCCCGCGGCGGGGCGTCGTTCTTTCGGCCGACCCGGGCGGGTTACAGCGTCCTTTCGCCGCGCTTGCCATGCCGCTCGCGCATCTCGCGGCGAAAGGCGTCGCGCTCCTCGGGAGTCATCTGCTCCCAGCGCTCGCGCATGGCCTGGCGGTGCTCGTCGACATGGACGAGGGCCGCGTGCTCACGATCGGGAACAGCAACGCCGAGCGCATGCCCTTCGCCGGCGGCGCGGTCTACGCAATGAGCAAGGCCGCGCTGGTGGGCCTGGTCAAGGGCCTGGCCCGCGACCTCGGACCGCGCGGCATCACGGTCAACAAC
>CAYTWJ010000209.1:0-6222 GCA_964442055.1 uncultured Rhodospirillaceae bacterium
GCTCTCGGCCGCCAGGCTGTAGTGGCCGTAGCGCTCGGCCTCGTCGCGGAAGGGGCGCACCTGCTGGCTGTGGCAGACGTAGCAGCCTTCGCGGATGTAGATGTTGCGCCCCGCCAGCTCGAGCGGCGTATAGGGGCGCATCCCCTGCACCTTCTCGATCGTGCTCTCGAGGTAAAAGAGCGGCGCGATCTCGACCAGGCCGCCGATGGCGACCACGATCAGGATCAGCACCAGCATGAGGATCGAGTTCTTCTCGACCTTGTGGTGGAAAGTCTCGGCCATGGCGGCGTCTCCCTCAGCTGCGCGCCGCGATCGGCGCGGCGGCGCGACCAATCACGGCCTCCTCGCGCACCTCGCCGCGCATCGTTCGCCACAGATTGTAGGCCATCACCAGCGCCCCGATCAGGTAGAGCGCGCCGCCGAGACTGCGGATCAGGTAGAACGGCCGCATTGCCTCGACCGTCTCGGCGAAGGAATATTGCAGGAAGCCGAGGCCGTCGTAGGCGCGCCACATCAGCCCCTGCAGGATGCCCGAGATCCACATCGCCGTGATGTAGAGGACGATGCCGATCGTCGCGATCCAGAAGTGCGCGTTGACCAGCTTCAGCGAGTAGAGGCGCTCGCGCTGCCACAGCTTGGGCACCAGGAAGTAGAGCGCCCCGAAGCTGACGAAGCCGACCCAGCCGAGGGCGCCGGAATGCACGTGGCCGATCGTCCAGTCGGTGTAGTGCGAGAGCGCGTTCACCGCCTTGATCGACATCACCGGCCCCTCGAACGTGCTCATGCCGTAGAAGGCGACCGAGACCACCAAGAGGCGCAGCACCGGGTCGGTGCGCAATTTGTCCCATGCGCCCGAGAGCGTCATGATGCCGTTGATCATGCCGCCCCAGGACGGCATCCACAGCATGATCGAGAAGGTCATGCCGAGCGTCTGCGCCCAGTCGGGCAGCGCCGTGTAGTGCAGATGGTGCGGCCCGGCCCAGATGTACAGGAAGATCAGCGACCAGAAGTGGACGATCGACAGCCGGTACGAATAGACCGGCCGGCCGGCCTGCTTGGGAACGAAATAGTACATGATCCCGAGGAAGCCGGCGGTCAGGAAGAAGCCGACCGCGTTGTGGCCGTACCACCATTGCGTCAGCGCGTCCTGCACGCCGGCGAAGAGCGAATAGCTCTTCAGTCCGAGGAACGACACCGGCAGCGCCAGGTTGTTGATGATGTGCAGCATCGCGATGGTGACGATGAAGGCGAGATAGAACCAGTTGGCGACATAGATGTGCTCCTCGCGCCGGGTGGCGAGAGTGCCGAGATAGACCACGAAATAGACGACCCAGATGACCGTCAGGAACAGGTCGACGTACCACTCCGGCTCGGCGTATTCCCGCGACTGGGTAATCCCGAGCACGTAGCCCGATGCGGCGAGGACGATGAAGACTTGGTAGCCGATGGCGACGATCCAGGGCAGCAGCGGCGCGCCGAACAGCGGCGCCCGGCAGGTCCGCTGCACCACGTAGAACGAGGTTGCCAGCAGCGCGTTGCCGCCGAAGGCGAAGATCACCGCCGAGGTGTGCACGGGGCGCAGGCGGCCGAAGCTCGTCCACGGCAGATCGAGATTGAGCACCGGAAAGGCGAGCTGCAAGGCGATGACCAGCCCGACGAGGAAACCAACGACGCCCCAGAAGATGGTGGCGACGACGAGCGCCCTGATGACGTCGTCGACGTAACCCTGGCCGGCGGCGCCGGCGGTCGTGGTCGCGGTCGCGTTCATCTAACCCCCCTTATCGACGGCATGCGTAACGGACAGTGAACAGCGCCGTGCTCTGCGGCACAACTCGCTGCATAGTAATCGCGCAACGCCGTCAGCTCACCATGACAGGATGTCGCAGCGCAGCAAGGCAAAGATAGGCGGACGCCGCGACTGCGACTTAATTTCCAGCAAGTTCTGATCTCGGGAAATGCCGCGAATCGGCAGCGGCCCGGCTGGGCCGGGCCGCTAGAGGCAATTCATTCGGATGGCGCGGAGCGGCGTCGCGCCCCGGCTAACGCTCAGAGACGGTCGCTGACGAAGTCGTCCCAGACGCGTTCGAGCTGGCGCAGAGTCTGATTGGCCGATTCGAGCGCGGCCAGCGGCAGCTGGCCCGAGAGCTGGGCATCGGCGTCGGCGATGCGGGCGCAAAGCTCGCGGCCCTTGGGCGCCACCTTGAGCAGCGTCGAACGCCGGTCATGCTCGGCCGGGCGCTGCTGCAGATAGCCCGATTCGACCAGCCGCTTGATGTTGTAGGAGGCGTTCGAGCCGAGATAATAGCCGCGCTCCATCAAGTGGCGGGCGCTGATCTCGGCGTCAGCGATATTGCAGAGCAGAAGCGCCTGGACGGCGTTGATGTCCTTGACGCCCATGCGGTGAAGCTGGTCGCGCAGCACGTCGAGGAAGCGGCGGTGCAGGCGTTCGATCAGCCGGGTCAGCTCGAGATAGGCCTCGCCGCTCGATCGCAGCCCGGTTTCTGCCGGCGCCGCCTCGATCTGGGCGGTGGAGCCGTCGCGGCCGCGGCGCGGCGCGCGTGCGGCGCTGGTCGGATTGGAGACAATCGCTTCCGTGCTCGACATGATCTGCACCCGTTCGCAAAAGACTTGGCGCCCTCGCTGCAAGGGCCATTGGCGGCGACGCCAGCGCCGTCTTGGCAGGGCCACCTGAGCGACCGCCGGCCGCAGGCGGCCCAAGCTGCCCAAAAACTCCTGATAAAATGAGCCATAAAACTTGACGAATGGTTAATCGCATTGCGCGATTGCATGCGCGCGCAGGTGCCCGCGCCCGCGGTGCTAACCCTTTGTTCACCAGTTTGGGCCTCAGATTGGGCACCGCCGCCGGCTGCGGCCGCTGCGGGACCGACCTGCCGATTTTTCGTTTTCTTTATAATTGTTAATGTGTTACGCGTAATATGTTTCTGGGTTAGGTCAAGAATCGACATTTAACGTACCAGAAAACAACGGTGCGCTCGGGACAAGCCCCGGGCTGGGTCGCGAGGGTAAAGGCTAGGCGAAGGGGGTTTGCCAATGCCGCCAAGCGGGACGGAGGGTCGATGACCGATTCGACCGCCGATCGCGCGCGTCAATTGCTCGAGCTGGCTAAGGACCTGTCGCGGCAGAACCGCCGCGTGCTGCTCGAGAACATGACCGACCTCTTCCTGTCGCCGGAAGGCCGGTTGACCGAGCGTGACCGGACGCTGATGACCGACATCATCAGCAAGCTGGTCGACGAGGTCGAGGTTGAGGTGCGGCGCAGCCTGGCCGAGCGCCTCGCCGTCCTGCCCAACGCGCCGCACGAGCTGGTGCTCAAGCTGTCGGCCGACGAGGCGAACGTCGCCCGCCCGATTCTGCTGGCAAGCAAGGCCCTGCGCGACGCCGACCTGATCGAGCTGGTCAAGCATCGCAGCCAGGAGCATCGACTCGCCATCGCCATGCGCTCGGGCATCGGCACCGAAGTGGCCGACGCCCTGATCGAGCGCGGCGAGGAGGACGTGATCGAGGCGCTGATCCGCAACCAGGATGCTACGCTTTCGCGCCAGGCGATCGACTACCTGGTCGAGGAATCGCGGCGCATCGACCGCTTCCAGGAACCGCTGCTCCGCCGCCAGGACCTCCCGGCCACCCTCGCTTTCCGCATGTTCTGGTGGGTCTCGGCTGCCCTGCGGCGCCAGGTGCTCGCCGAGTTCAACATCGACGAGGCCGATCTCGACGACGCGATCGAAAGCGCCGTGCACGCCGCGGTCGCGCGCACCGCGGGGGCCGAATTCGAGGCCGCCAAGCTCGCCGTCAAGATGGTCGAGCGCGGCGAGCTCACCGAGCGCAAGCTGATCCAGGCCCTGCGCATGGGCCATGTCAACGCCTTCATCGCCGGTCTCGGCCGGCTCGGCGGCATCGACCATGCCACGGCGCGGCGCATCGTCTTCGCGCCCGGCAGCGAGGCACTTGCCGCCTGCTGCAAGGCGGCCGGCTTCGATCGCGCCAGCTTCGCCACCGTGCTGATGCTGGTGCGCGGCGCGCGCGATCCCGGCACGCCGACTCCGCCGCAGGTCGTCGACGCCATGCTCGCGCTCTACGATTCGATGAGCCGCGAGCAGGCTCGCGCCGCGCTGCGCTACTGGATGCGCGACAGCGGCTATCTCGACGCCGTGGCCAGCGTTGCCGGCGAGCCGGCACGGGCGCCGGTCTGAGGGCGGCGGCATGGGCGCGGCACCGGGCCAGCTGCCGACGGGAGGAGACGGCGCCATGCTGCCGGCCGAGCGCGCCGGAGCGGGCGAGCTGTTCGGCCCGCAGGCGGGCGGCGCCCTGCTTGGCCTGGTTTTCGACCGCGGCCCCCCCTTCTGGGTTTCCGACGGCCAGAACCGGCTGCTGTTCGCCAACCGCGCCTTCCACGAGGCGGGCGGCGAGGGCCTGGTTGCAGGGCAAGCCCGGGCGGTCGAGCAGGTGATCGCGTCGGGCGAGCCGGTGCTGCGCCACGAGACCACCACCGTCGACGGCCTGACCCGCACCTTCCGCCTCTACATGTTCCCGATCGCCGGTCGCCAGCAGAAGACCGCGGCCGTCGGCGGCCTGCTGCACGAGGCGACGAACGAGGTGCGGGCGCTGGGCCAGGCCCGGCGCGAGAAGCAGCGTTTCCAGGACATCCTGCGCTCGACGTCGGACTGGGTTTGGGAGACCGATGCCCAGGGGCGCCTCAGCTTCGTCTCCGACCGCATCACCGAGGTCCTCGGCACGCCGCCCGTGCTGCTGCGCGGCAAGACGCTGGCCGAGATCGGCATTTTCGGCGACGGCAGCGACAGCGACCAGGGCGTCGGCCTGCCGACGGCGGGCGCCGCGCACCAGCCGTTCCGCGACGCGCCCTTCCGCATCGTCGGCGCCGACGGCGACACCCGCCATTTCTCTCTCAGCGGCGTGCCGTCGTTCGACGAGACGGGCAAGTTCGCCGGCTATCGCGGCACCGCCACCGACGTCACCGAGCGGCTCGCCGCCGAGGCGGCGGTGCGCCGCTATCAGGCCAAGCTCGAACACGCGCTGGAGACGCTGCATAACAACAATATCGAGCTCGATGTCGCCTTGCAGCAGTCGCGCGCGGCCGTCGCGGCGAAAAGCGAGTTTCTGGCCACCATGAGCCACGAGCTGCGCACGCCGCTCAACGCCATAATCGGCTTCTCCGAGGTGATGACTTCGGGCGAATTGCGCGAGCGCCATGCCGAGTATGCCGGCGACATCCTCAACGCCGGACGCCACCTGCTGGCCATGATCGACGGCATCCTCGACCTCGCGCGCATCGAAAACGTCAATCTCCATCTCGACATCCAGCCGGCCGAGTTCGCCGCCATCGCCGACGAGGCCTTGGCGCTGGTCGAGCAGCGCGCCGCCGAGAAGCGCATCCGCCTCGTCCGTCCCGATGCCGCCGCGGCGGCGCGAATCGCCGTCGACCGCGCCCGGGCCCTGCAGATTCTCGTCAATCTGCTCGGCAACGCGGTCAAGTTCACGCCCGACGGCGGCAGCGTCACCCTGGCCGTCGCCCCGCCCGAGGACGACAGCGTCGTCGTCCGCGTGCTCGACACCGGACCGGGCATCCCGGCCGAGCGCCAAGCGGTGATCTTCGACAAGTTCCAGCAGCTGCACGACAGCATCTTCGCCCGCCGTCACGAAGGCATCGGCCTCGGCCTGACGCTGTCGCGCCAATTGGCGCGGGCGATGGGCGGCGAACTGCGGCTCGAGCAGAGCTCGCCCGCCGGAAGCTGCTTCGCGGTCACCTTCCGCCTCGCCTGAGCTGCCGGCAACACCCGGAAAATCGCGCGGGAAATCACCGCCGGTCCCTGCTATATATGAGCGGGAATAGCGCGCGGGCGCCGCGAGTCGGCTTCGAGCCATGATCGATCCATTTGGCAGATCAATCACTTACTTGCGCGTGTCGGTCACCGACCGCTGTGACTTCCGCTGCGTCTATTGCATGTCGGAGCACATGTCGTTTCTGCCCAAAGCCGACCTCCTGACGCTCGAGGAGCTCGACCGGCTGTGCTCGGCGTTCGTTGCCAAGGGCGTCCGCAAGCTGCGGCTGACCGGCGGCGAGCCGCTGGTGCGGCGCGGCATCATGACCCTGTTCCATTCGCTGTCGCGGCATTTGTCCGGCGGTACGCTCGACGAGCTCACCGTCACGTCCAACGGCTCGCAGCTTGTGAGGTATGCCGCCGA
>CAYTWJ010000210.1:0-6222 GCA_964442055.1 uncultured Rhodospirillaceae bacterium
GGGTCACTGCGTCGCCGAACGGAGATGATCCCGGCCGGCGGCGTCCCGCGCTAGACCTCGACCAGTTCGGTGTAGCCGAAGCCCTTGCTGTAATCGAGCAGCGAGATCAGCCACGGCCGGATTCTCAGCACGGCGAAATCCGCCATCTCGGACTCCGGCATCTCGCCGTACTGCGGGAACTTGCGCTGCAGCAGCGCCAGCGCGCGGTCGATGTCGCGCCTGTCGCTCAGGACCTCGGCACGCGCCGCCATCGACAGGCCCTTGAGGCGGCTCCAGTCCGCCTCGTCGTGGTCGACGGTGAGCGAGACCTTGTCGCAGGCGCGGATGTTGGCCACCTTCTGGCTCGAGGCGGCGACGCCGACATAGATGTCGAGCCCGTCGCTGGCATAGGCCACGGTGGTCGCCTGCGGCCAGCCGTCGGGCCGCACGGTGGCGAGCGTCAGGATGTTGTGCTTGGCGAGCACATCGAGGACGAAGGCCCTGGCTTGCGGCGTCATGGGCGCTCCCCGGCTGCGGATGGCGCCATGCGATCACCAAGGCGGCGGAGCGTCCTTGCTCCAGGTCAAGCCGCGTCAGCGGTTGAGCTCGCGCATCGCCCGCTCGAGCCCGGCCAGGGTGAGCGGGTACATGCGCTCGCCCATCACCTGGCGCACCATCTGCACCGAGGGCGTGTAGTCCCAGTATTTCTCCGGCACCGGGTTGAGCCACGCCGCCTTGGGGTAGGTGTCGAGCAAGCGCTGCAGCCAGACCTGGCCGGCTTCCTCGTTCCAGTGTTCGACCGAGCCGCCGGGCTGGACGATCTCGTAGGGGCTCATGGTCGCGTCGCCGACGATCACCAGCTTGTAGTCGCGGGCGTAGGTGTGCAGCACCTGCCAGGTCGGCAGGAAGTCGACGTGGCGGCGGCGGTTGTCCTTCCACAGCTTCTCGTAGGGGCAGTTGTGGAAGTAGAAGAACTCGAGGTGCTTGAACTCGGAGCGCGCCGCCGAGAACACCTCTTCGCAGACCCGGATGTGGTCGTCCATCGAGCCGCCGATGTCGAACAGCGCCAGCACCTTGACCTTGTTGTGGCGCTCGGGCACCATCTTCAGGTCGAGCCAGCCGGCGTTGTTGGCGGTGGCGCGGATGGTGTCCGGCAGATCGAGCTCGAGCTCGGCGCCTTCGCGCGCGAACTGGCGCAGGCGCCTGAGCGCGACCTTGATGTTGCGCGTGCCCAGCTCGACGGTGTCGTCGAGGTTCTTGTATTCGCGCTTGTCCCACACCTTGACCGCGCGGCGGTGGCGCGACTTGTCCTGGCCGATGCGCACGCCCTCGGGGTTGTAGCCGTAGGCGCCGAAGGGCGAGGTGCCGGCGGTGCCGATCCATTTCTTGCCGCCCTGGTGGCGGCCCCTCTGCTCCTCGAGGCGCTTCTTCAGCGTCTCCATCAGCTTGTCCCAGCCGCCGAGCGCCTCGATCTGGGCCTTCTCCTCGTCGGTGAGGAACCGCTCGGCCAGCTTGCGCAGCCATTCCTCGGGGATTTCCGCGGCGACCTCGTCGGAAAGGAATTCGAGGCCGTTGAAGACCTGGCCGAAGACGCGGTCGAACTTGTCGAGATTGCGCTCGTCCTTGACCAGCGCGGCGCGCGACAGGAAGTAGAAATCCTCGACCTTGTACCCGGCCAGGCCGGCCCGCACCGCCTCGAGCAGCGTCAGGTATTCGCGCAGCGAGGCCGGCACCTTGGCCTTGCGCAGCTCGAGGAAGAAGTTGACGAACATCGCGGCCGGCCGGCGCCCCGGCTCAGTGGCCGCGCTCGCGGCGGGCGATGAAGGCGAGCCGCTCGAACAGGTGCACGTCCTGCTCGTTCTTCAGCAGCGCGCCGGCCAGCGGCGGGATCAGCTTGCTGGGATCGCGCGTGCGCAGCACCTCGGCCGGCAGGTCCTCGGCCATCAGGAGCTTGAGCCAGTCGAGCAGCTCCGAGGTCGACGGCTTCTTCTTCAGGCCGGGCGTCTCGCGGACCTCGTAGAAGACGTTGAACGCCTCGCGCACCAGCTCCTTCTGGATGCCGGGATAGTGCACCTCGACGATGCGCTGCATGGTGTCGCGGTCGGGGAAGCGGATGTAGTGGAAGAAGCAGCGGCGCAGGAAGGCGTCGGGCAGCTCCTTCTCGTTGTTCGAGGTGATGACCACGATCGGGCGCTGCTGCGCCTTCACCGTCTCGCGCGTCTCGTAGACGAAGAACTCCATGCGGTCGAGCTCGAGCAGCAGGTCGTTGGGGAACTCGATGTCCGCCTTGTCGATCTCGTCGATCAGCAGCACCGGCCGCTCGGGGGCGGTGAAGGCCTCCCACAGCTTGCCCCTGACGATGTAGTTGGCGATCTCGTGCACGCGCGCCTCGCCGAGCTGGCTGTCGCGCAGGCGCGACACCGCGTCGTATTCGTAGAGGCCCTGCTGCGCCTTGGTCGTCGACTTGATGTGCCAGGTCAGCAGCGGGCGGCCCAGTGCCTTGGCGATCTCGTGCGCCAGGATGGTCTTGCCGGTGCCCGGCTCGCCCTTGACCAGGAGCGGCCGCTCGAGAGTGATCGCCGCGTTCACCGCCACCATCAGGTCCTCGGTGGCGACATAGGTATCGGTACCGTTGAACTTCATGCCGTAACTGCCTGCCTGTCTTGGGAGCCGTCGCACCTTAGGGCCGGGGCCCCGGGCCAATCAAGGTCGCGCCGTCATTCTGTAACACGCGCAACATCGAAGTGTCACAAGGTTCGCGGCCCGGTCGCACAGGCGCCACGGCACACCCGCCACCAGCCGCCCGACATGGCCGATTCGCGTTGGCCTCGCGGGGACTTAACGAC
Organism: uncultured Rhodospirillaceae bacterium; assembly: GCA_964442055.1. Taxonomy (GTDB): domain Bacteria; phylum Pseudomonadota; class Alphaproteobacteria; order Ferrovibrionales; family Ferrovibrionaceae; genus CAYTWJ01. Next base: position 2,826 of record CAYTWJ010000210.1, read on the forward strand.
TTGCCAACCAACCGCGCCTAGCATCGCTCTGGCAACCGCAGCTATTGCAGGCATGGCGATGGGCGCAGCATTGGATGATCGCGCAGACGGCGACGTTCTACAGGCAGGCTGGACCGCCGCGTCGCTGGCCCAGCCGTGCGCGGCGATCGCGCCCGCCACGCCGTGCGACCGCGTTTACGATCGCCTCATCAACCAGACCGACTGCACTGCGCTTGCGGTGGTCGATGCCGACGGGAGGCCGCTTGGCCTCGTCGGTCGTGTCGCGCTGCTTGCCCATTATGCCCGCCGCTTCACGCCCGAGCTCTGCGGCCGGCGGCCGATCACCCTCCTGATGGAGAGGAACCCGCTGATCGTCGAGGGAACCATTCCGGTGGACGAGCTGGGCCTGGTGGTGGCGACGTCGCGTCCCGACGCCCTCCTGCACGGTTTCATCGTCACCCGCGAGGGCCGCTACGCCGGCATCGGTACCGGCCAGGCGCTGATGCGCCGCAAGGTGGAGCTTGCGGTCCTGCGGACGCAGGAACTGCAACGGGCGCTCGATATGGCAACGCGGGCGAGTCAGGCCAAGTCCGAGTTCCTCGCCCTGATGAGCCACGAGCTGCGCACGCCGCTCAACGCGATCCTCGGCTTCTCCGACATCATCCGCTCGCAATTGATCGGTCTGGTCGGCGATTCGCGTTATGTCGAATATGCCGGGGACATCCATGATGCGGGCCGCCATTTGCTGTCGCTGATCAACGACATTCTCGACCTGGCCAAGGCCGAGGCCGGGCGGCTCGAGCTCCATCCGGAACGGATCGATTTGCGCGAGGTCGTTCATGCCACGGTGCGGCTCTTGCGCGAGCGGGCACGCGACGGCGGCCTGTCGCTGGAAACGGAGCTGCCGGACCAGGCCTTGTTCATCGAGGGGGACGAACTGAAGCTGAAGCAAGTGCTGCTCAACCTCGTCGGCAACGCCATCAAGTTCACGCCGTCGGGCGGTTCGGTCCGGGTCAGCGCGGCGGCCCTGCCGGGGGGCGCCATCGAGGTCGCCGTCTCGGACACGGGGATCGGCATCGCGCCGGATCATATCGCGGTCGCGCTGTCGCCCTTCGGGCAGGTCGATTCGCCCTGGTCGCGCCGCCACCAGGGCACCGGGCTCGGCCTGCCGCTTGCCAAGTCGCTGGTCGAGCTGCACGGCGGCCGCCTGGAAATCGCTTCCGCGGTCGACCAGGGCACGACCGTGGCGGTCCGCTTCCCGCCGCAGCGGGTGGCTGCGGTGCGCGGCGCCGCCTAAGCCGATTTCGCGTGCTCTCGGGTTGCGTTCAGTTAACGCCCTGGAAGTTGACGCAGAGGGAATCCGCGTCGGCGTCGGCCAGCGTCTCGCCGGTCATGCCGCAATGATGGCTGCCCTGGGCGCGGCCCGGGCTGTCCTCGACGCAAAAGAGCTTGCACTCGCGGCAGACGCCGAACGTCCGCACGCCGTGGTAATGCTGCAGGTCATGCAGCAGGAGGCTCAGCGCCTTGATCACCTCGGCGCTGTCCTCGTGGGCGATATGTGCCGCGGCGCGCTGCAGGTTGACCATCGGGTCGCGGCGCAGCAGGGCCCGCCCGGTATCGGTGAGGCGGATGTGGATCTGCCGGCGGTCGCTGCTGCTGCGCTGGCGCTCGATGTAGCCCTTTTGCTCGAGCGCGATCAGGGTCTGCGACGCGGTGCCCTTGGTGGTGCCAAGGAATTCCGCGCAGGCGCCGGGCGAGCGGGAATAGCGGTTGGCGCGGCCAAGATAGCGCAGCGCCTCCCACTGTGCCGGGTTCAGGCCTTCGGCGAACTGGAGCTCGCGGACGAGCTGGCCCAGCCGGTCGACCAGGAGCGCGATCCTTTCCGCATAGGCGCCGTCGTACTGCATATCCGCAATTAAGCGGGAGCCGCCGTCCGGTTGCAACAATCGTCTGGCCAATATAGTATCGACTCGATTATAAATGAAGGAAATCCCGATGGGCGCTCTGTCCGACGGTGACCGGGCGATCGCGCACAACCACCGCTATATCAGCCAGGCGATGCAGGTGCCGCTGCTTGCCGCCGAGCACGAAACGGAGCTGGCGCGGCGGTGGCGACGCGGCGACGAGAAGGCGCTGCACGAGCTGGTGACCGCTCATCTGCGTCTCGTCGTCGCCATCGCCGGGCGCTACCGCAGCTACGGCCTGATGCTGGGCGACCTTGTCCAGGAAGGCAATGTCGGGCTGATGCTGGCGGCGGCGCGCTTCGATCCGGAGCGGCAGGTGCGCTTCTCCACCTATGCAAGCTGGTGGATCCGCTCCGCCATCCAGGAATTCATCCTGCGCAACTGGTCGATCGTGCGGGCCGGGACCAGCGCGGCGCAGAAGGCGCTGTTCTTCAATCTGCGCTGGCTGAAGGCGCGTATCGAGCGGGATGGCGAGGGGCGCCTGGATGCCGCGGCAATGGCCCGCATCGCGCAGGCGCTCAAGGTGTCGCCGCGCGAGGTCGAGGCGATGGCGAATCGTCTCGCCGGCCTGGATCAGTCGCTCAACGAGCCGGTGGGCGACGAAGGTAGCGATCAGTGGCTGGACTTTCTCGCCGACAGCCGCGCCAATCCGGAGGAGGAGGTGATGGCGCGCCATGACTTGGCGGTGCGGCGCGCCTGGCTGGCGGCCGCGCTGCGCGACCTGACCCCGCGCGAGCGGCATATCGTGCGGGCGCGCGTCCTTGCCGACGACCGCCTCACGCTCGAGGAACTTGGCGGCGAGCTCGGTATCACCAAGGAGCGGGTCCGCCAGATCGAGCACAAGGCGATCGCCAAGCTGCGCGCCACCGTGCTGCGCTTCGCCGCCGTCGCCCCCGCAGCCTCGGCCGCCTGAACCGGCGCGAACGGCTGGCGGCGCCGCACCGGCACTGAGCCGGTTCGGCCCCTAGAGCAGCCGCGTTTCCTCGAGCGGCGCGATGCAGGCCGCATCGTCATTGCGCACGTTATTCACGCGCCGGGAAACGCGATACCAGGCGAGCCGGTCGGCGGGATACGGCCCGAGCAACGCGGTCAGCGTTTCGCGCTTCGCGCCGGGGTCGAGCCAGATTTCGTGGTTCTCGGGCGCCAGAATCACCGGCATGCGGTCGTGCAGCGCCGCCAGCGCCGGATTGGCGTCGCTGGTCAGGATCGTATAGGTCTGCAGGACGACGCCTTCGACGCCCTGCCAGCGCTCCCACAGCCCGGCGAAGGCGAACGGGCCGCCATCGGGCAGGGTGACGCGCCAGGGCTGCTTGGTGCGGTCGACGACCTGCCACTCGTAGAAGCCGTCGGCCAGGACCAGGCAGCGGCGATGGGCGAAGGCGGCGCGGAAGGCGGGCTTCTCGGCCGCGGATTCTGTCCGCGCATTGATCAGCTTCGCGCCGATGGTCGTGTCC
>CAYTWJ010000211.1:0-298 GCA_964442055.1 uncultured Rhodospirillaceae bacterium
CGGTGCAGTCCTTCTACATCATGATGGCGGTGATGCTGGTCGCCCTGGCCATCATCCTGTGGCTGTCGCGCTCGCGGCTTGGCAAGGCGCTGCGTGCGGTGCGCGACGACGCCGAGGCCGCCGACATGATGGGGGTCAACGTCACCCGGGTGCGGCTTTACGGCTGGCTGATCGCGGCCTTCTTCCCCGGCATCTGCGGCGGGGTCGAGGCCTGGTACACCAACGTCGTCGACACCGAGACCGCGTTCAACACCCTGATCACGGCCAAAACGGTGATCTACGCCGTCGCTGGCGGCCT
>CAYTWJ010000211.1:308-6220 GCA_964442055.1 uncultured Rhodospirillaceae bacterium
GGTGACCGGGCCGATCGTCGGCGCCATGGCGATGGTCTGGCTCGACGAACTGATCTGGCGGCAGTTTCCGCTGCTCAACCTGCTGATTCTGGGCGCCGCCACGGTGCTGCTGGTGCTGTTCCTGCCGCGCGGCATGGTCGGCAGCTTGCTGCGCTACCGGCCGCAGTGGCGCCGCTACGTTCCCTGACGGCGCGGCGATGGAACTACTCATCCTCAACGGAGCGGTGAACGGGCTGATCGTCGGCGGCGTCTATGCCCTGATCGGCCTCAGCCTGACGCTGCTCTACGGCGTGCTGCGCGTCGTCAATTTCGCGCACGGCGAGTTCGTCATCGGCGGCTCGTTCGTCGCCTATGTTCTGTTCAACGCCCTCGGCATTCCGCCGCTCCTGGCGCTGCCGGTGGCGGCGGCGGCCTTCTTCGTCGCCGGCTGGATCACCTATTACCTGCTGATCCCCCGGCTGGCGCGCAGCGACGACCCCGAGATCATGTCCTTCCTGATGATGTACGGCCTGTCGATCGCGCTCGCCGCGGTGATGCTGCTGATCTTCGAGGCCGACTCGCGCTCGATCGACTACACCTTCTCGCCGATCTCGATGAAGCTCGGCCCGGTCTACGTCTCGACCGCGCGCGTCGTCGCCCTCGGCGTCACCGTCGTCGTTTCCGCCGCGCTGACCTGGTTTCTGTTCCGCACCCTGCCGGGCAAGGCGCTGCGCGCCGCGATCATGAACCGCGAGGCGATCCAGATCATGGGCGTGGACATCGTCAGGCTGTCCGCCTTCGCCTTCGCCCTGGCCGCCGCGCTGGCCGGCATCACCGGCGTGCTGATCGCCCTGGTCTTCCCTGCCTTCAACCCCTTCTCCGGGCCCGAATACTCGATCATCGGCTTCATCGTCGTCGTGCTCGGCGGGCTCGGCAACCCGGTCGGCGCGCTGCTCGCCGGCGTCCTTTACGGCCTCGCCGAGCAGATGGCGACGGTGTACCTGCCGCAGGCCCTGGCTCAGATCGTCGGTTTCGCCATCCTGGTCGGCACCATCCTGATCCGCCCGGCGGGCATCCTCGGCTGGCGGACGCAGCGATGACCGCGGCGATCGAGACCCGCGACCTGGTCAAGCGCTTCGGCGGGCTGACCGCGCTCGACGGCGTGGCGCTTGCCGCCGGGGCGGGCGAGGTGCTCGGCATCATCGGCGTCAACGGCGCCGGCAAGACCACCCTGATGAACTGCATCTGCGGCATCTACCGCCCCGACGACGGCGACGTGTTCATCGCCGGCGAGCGCGTCACCGGGCTGACGCCGCACGAGATCGCCCACCGCGGCATCGGCCGCACCTTCCAGGTGCCGCGCGTCTTCCGCAAGATGTCGCTGGTCGACAACCTGCTGGTGCCGGTGCTCGACCGCGACCGGCCCGACCGCGAGCTGGTCGGCCGCGCCGAGGCGATGCTCGAACAGATGCGCCTGATCGAGCTGCGCCACAACTACGCCGAAGAGCTGTCGGGCGGGCAGCAGAAGCTGCTCGAAATGGCGCGCATGCTGATGCCGGAGCCGGGCGTGGTCATGCTCGACGAGCCCTTCGCCGGCGTCCATCCGTCGCTGTGCCGCTTCATGATCGAGCGGATCGAGCAGATGGCGGCATCGGGCAAGACCGTGCTGCTCATCAGCCACGACCTGACGTCGATCTACCGGCTGTCGCATCGCGTCGTCGCCCTCAACCAGGGCAAGGTGATCGCCGAGGGCGGCGTTGCCGACATCCGCGGCAATCCCGCCGTGATCGAAGCCTATCTGGGAGCCTGAGCCGATGGCGGTCGCGCCCCCCGAGACACCCCCGGTGATGGAGCTGCGCGCGGTGGACGTCGCCTACCACGGCGACATTCGCATCCTGCAGGGCCTGTCGCTCGCCGTCCGCGCCGGGCAGATCAGCGGCGTGATCGGCCCCAACGGCGCCGGCAAGTCGACCGCGCTGCGCGCGCTCTACGGCCTGCTCAGGCCGGTGGCGGGCGAGGTGCTGATCGACGGCGAGGCGGTCACCGGCATGCCGCCCTGGCGCTTCATCGAGCGCGGCGTCGCCCTGGTGCCGCAGGGCCGCAGCCTGTTCAACGAGCTCTCGGTCGAGGACAATCTGCGGCTCGCCTGCTGGTCGTTCCGGCGCGACCGGGCGCGGGTCGCCGAGGCGCTCGAGCGGGCCTATGCCCAGTTCCCGCTGCTCAAGGAGCGGCGGCGCCAGCCCGCCGGGTCGATGAGCGGCGGCCAGCAGCGCTTCCTCGAGCTTGGCCGGGCGCTGGCGCTGGAGCCCCGCGTCGTGCTGCTCGACGAGCCGACGGCGACGATCGCGCCGCGGCTGAGCGCCGAGATCTACGACTTCATCCGCGGCCTGCCGGCACAGGGCATCACCGTGCTGCTGGTCGACCAGAACGTGCGCCAGTGCGTGCGCATCGCCGACCATCTCTACGTGCTCGAGCTCGGCCGCAACAAGGTCGACGGCTCGGCGCGGGCATTTGCCGAGGACGCCAGCCTGCGCAATCTTATCGCCGAATGGGTTGATTACCGCATCGACGCCTGAACGGGGTGGGCGTCGGCGCGCCGAGGAGCGACCCCGACGGAGGACATCATGCAAAGAAGATCGTTCCTGATGGCTCTCGCGGCGCCGGTCCTTGCCGGGGCGCTGCAATCCGGCGCGGCCCTGGCCCAGAGCGAGCCGCCGATTCGCATCGGCATGACGGTGTCGTCGACCGGCACCTTCGCGCTGGCCGCGCAGTCGGGCCAGCGCGGCGCCGAAATCTGGGTCGACGACGTCAACAGCCGCGGCGGCATCGAGATCGGCGGCAAGAAGCGCAAGGTCGAGCTGGTCAAGCTCGACGACCGCAGCGACAAGACCACGGTGCCCAAGGTCTACGAGACGCTGATCAAGGACGAGAAGGTCGATCTCGCCTTCGGCCCCTTCGGCTCGACGCTGACGGCGGCCGCGGTCAACGCCACCGAAACCGCCGGCAAGTTCATGGTGATCTGGTCGGCGTCGGCCGATTCGATCTACAAGCAGGGTTACAAGCACGTCGTCTCGGCGACGCAGATCGCCGGCTCGCTGCTCGGCCAGCCGGCGGTGCGCGCGCTGCACAGCCTGGGCGTGAAGAAGATCGCCTTCGCCTATCTCGACGAGCCCTTCCCGGCCTCGCTCACCCAAGGCGCGGTGGATTTGGCCAAGGAGCTCGGCATGGAAGTGACCATGAACGAGAAGTTCGCCAAGGGCACCAAGGACTTCAACATCCTGATCCAGAAGGCCAAGGCGAGCGGCGCCGACGCCTTCTATCCCACCGCCTATGAGGGCGACCAGATGACCATCGCCCGCCAGCTGCGCGAGATGAACGTCGACTTCAAGGCGGTCTTCCTGGTTTATGCCTCGCAGCCGCAGTTCCTGCAGCAGGCCGGCAAGGACGCCCAATACATCATGAGCCAGACGCTGCTGCACGAGAAGATCAACTGGAAGGTGACGCACGGCCTCAACCGCGCGCAGATGGTCGAGCGCTACGGCAAGCTCTTCCCCAACGCCCAGTACCCGGCCGACTTCCAGACCGCGCTGGCCTACGGCGCCGGCGTCATCACCGAACAGATCATCAAGACCGCGCAGTCGCTCGACGCCGCCAAGCTCAAGGAGGCGGCGCTCAAGCTCAACGGCAAGATCGTCACGGTGACCGGCGAGTACCAGATCGACGACACCGGCAAGCAGTACAAGAACGAGTTCTCGATCATGCAGAACATGCCCGGCGGGCCCGAAGTGGTCTATCCGCCGGCGGTGGCCACCGCCAAGGCGGCTTATCCGGTGCCGGCCTTCGCGCAGCGCAAGTAGCCCGCGCCGCCGGATGCGAGAGAGCGCGGCCCGCGCCGCGCTCTTCTCTTTTCGCCCCTTCGATACCGGAGGCCACCATGACCGACGACCAAGCCCATGACGCGCTCCGCCGCCACGGCCGCGCCGTGCTGCGCGAGGTGCTCGGCGGCGCCTACCTCGACCGCCGCGACGCCACGACCAACGACTTCAACGCCCCGGTGCGCCGGCTGAGCGAGGAATTCGCTTACGCCACGCTGTGGACCCGCCCCGTGCTGGACCGCAAGGCGCGCAGCCTGGTCACCATCGCCATGCTGTGCGCGCTCAACCGGCCGCACGAGCTGCGCATCCACCTCGTCGGCGCGCTCAACAACGGCTGCAGCGCCGAGGAGATCCGCGAGGTCTTCACCCACGCCGTCGCCTATTGCGGCTTCCCCGCCGCGATCGACGCCCTGCGCACGGCCGAGGAGGTCCTCAAGGAGCACGGCCGGCTCTGAGCGGCGACGAGCGCCATCGTCGCCTAAAGCATCGCCTTCAGGCGCAGCGCGTCGAGCGCGGCGAAGCCTTTCTCGTCGTTGTCGAAGAAGCAGTAGACGTCGCGGCCCGCGTCGCGCCAGGCGTGGAACCGTCGCGCCCAGCTGGAGAGCGTCCGGCCGTCGTAGCTGCCGCAATAGGCCGCGCCGGGACCGTGCAGGCGGACATAGACGAAATCGGCGGTCACCACGGTCGGCGCATGATGGCCGGCAAGGTCGTAGAGGCAGAGGGCCGCGTTGTGGCGGGTCAGCAGCGCATAGACTTCGGGCGCGAACCAGGTCTCGTCGCGGAACTCGAAGGCATAGCGGTGGCGGCGCGGCAGCGCCGCGAGGAAGGCCGCGAGGCGCGGCGCATCGACGTGCCAGCGCGGCGGCAGCTGGAAGAGGATCGGGCCAAGCTTGCCGCCGAGGGTCTCGACGGCCGCGAAAAAGCGGCGCCCGCTCCGCACCGGCTCCTTCAGCTTCTTCATGTGGGTGATGTAGCGGCTCGCCTTGACGGCGAAGACGAAGCCGGGCGGGGTGGCGTCCCGCCACTCGGCGAGCGCCGCCGGCGACGGCAGACGGTAGAAGCTGCTGTTGATCTCGACCGCGCCGAAACGGCCGGCGAGATAGGCGAGGAAATCCTCGGGCCGCGTCCCGGGCGGATAGAACGGGCCGACCCAGTGGCCGTAATGCCAGCCCGAGGTGCCGACGTGGATGTCCGCCAAGAGCCGCGCCGCCGCCGGCGCTCAGCCGCGGCCGACGAAGGGCATCTTGGTCGCCATCACCGTCATGAACTGCACGTTGGCATCGAGCGGCAGGCTGGCCATGTAGAGGACGGCGCTGGCTACGTGGGCGACGTCCATCCTCGGCTCGGCGGCGACCGTGCCATTGGCCTGCGGCACGCCGGCCTGCATGCGCACCGTCATCTCGGTGGCGGCGTTGCCGATGTCGATCTGGCCGCAGGCGATGTCGTACTTGCGCCCGTCGAGCGACGTCGATTTGGTGAGCCCGGTGATCGCGTGCTTGGTCGAGGTGTAGGGCGCCGAATTGGGCCGCGGCGCGTGCGCCGAGATCGAGCCGTTGTTGACGATGCGCCCGCCGCGCGGCTGCTGGCTCTTCATGATCTTGAAGGCCTCCTGGGTGCACAGGAAGGCGCCGGTCAGGTTGATGTCGACCACCGCCTTCCACTGCGCGAAGGTGAGATCCTCGAGCGGCACCGGCGGCGCGCCGATGCCGGCATTGTTGAACAGCAGGTCGAGGCGGCCGAATGCCTCCCTGGTCTTGGCGAACAGCGCCGCGACAGAGGCAGGGTCGGCGACGTCGGTCGGTACGACCAGGGTGCGCGCGCCCGCCGGCGCCTGGGCCGCGGTTTCGTCCAGCGCCTCCTTGCGCCGGCCCGCCAGCGCCACGGCATAGCCTTCCCGCAGCAGGGCAAGGCTCACCGCCCTGCCGATGCCGGTGCCCGCGCCGGTAACGATCGCCGCCTTGCCGCTTGCCGCCATGACCCCTGTCCTCCCTCGGTCCGTTCTTGCCGGCGATGAAGGGCACGAGGGCGCCGCCGATGTCAAGGGCGTGCCCACCGCCC
>CAYTWJ010000212.1:0-3932 GCA_964442055.1 uncultured Rhodospirillaceae bacterium
GAACTCGGCGTCGAATGCCAGACCGGAGTCGGCAAGACCGGAGTGGTGGGCTACCTCGGCGATGGCGAAGGCCCAGCCGCGCACCTCGAAGGGCTTGGCCGACCAGCCGAAGCGCGCGTCGGTGACCATCACCACGTCGGGCACGGCGTTGCGGAACGCGGTCAGCTTGCAGGGCAGCGTCAGCGTCAAGGGCTGGCGGGCCCGCTCCAGCTCGATCTTGGCCAGCCGCTGCGCCGCCGCCACCGAGAGCGTGAAGGGCAGCTCGATGTCCTTCCACACCCGCTCGCCGTCGTCCTCGGCCTGGTAGGCGGCGTTGGTCAGCGGCGGGAAGTCGGTCGGCTGCCAGGACGAGAACGGGTCGACGAAGACGCCCTTGACCGCGTTGAAGTTCTCGCGCCGGCTGACCCGGGTCTGCAGGCGGATCGGGCCGCGCAGGTCGGAGCGGGTCAGCGTCACCGTCGGCGCGCGGTAGACCGCCGGGTAGACGCCCCACTTGCCGCCGGCGAAGACCAGCTGGCCGCCCAGCGCGGTCAGCAGCGACTGGATGTTGTCCTTCGGGCTGGCGTCCGATTCCAGCGTGCCGTTGGCGGCGAAGCGCGGCTCGGCCTGGCGGCTGATCGTGTGCGTGCCGCTGCCCGCCGAGGTGAGGTCGATGCCGACACCGGCGCGGGCGTTGGCGAGCGAGGTGGCCAGCCGGCCGCGGTAGGCGTTGGCCATGATCCAGTAATAATCGGTGGCGGCGGCGAGCGGCGCCGGCAGGCTGCCGGTCGAGCTCACCCGCACGCGCGTGCCGGTCAAGAGCCGCGGCGAGGGGCTGTACGGCGCCAGCTCGTCGCTCGCCGCGTCGGCGACGAAGGTGGCGTCGCCTGCCGCCAGGGCGACGAACTCGTCGGCCGCGTTGGCCGCGCTGATGAGCGCCGCCTCGTCGATCTCGCTGGCGTACACGGCGCCGAGGCCGTAGGTCGCGTCGGTCAGGTAGTCGGCGAGGCAGAGCGCGGCGTTGTCCGACCAAGCGGTGGCGGCGGCGCGCGGATCGTAGACCTTGCGGCCCTTGACGATGGCGGTGACGGTCGGCACGCCGACGGCGCCGAACACGTCGGCGCTCCATTTGAGGCGGACGTAGAGGAAGGCGATGCCGCGCAGCCGGTGCTCGGCGGTCCATTTGTCGGGCGCGTGGACCGAGAGCATGCTGCTCTGCTGGTCGGGGTGGCCGCGCCACTTCTCGAGATAGACCAGGCCGAGATACTTGCCCGAGCTCGGCTGGTGGTCGCTGCGGTAGGCGTTGCCGCCGATGTTCTCCAGCGGCAGCTCCTCGTCATTGAAGTAGACCGTGCCGATCTCCTCGACCTCGTGCCCGGCCAGCGCGACGATCAGGTGCAGGTACTGGTTATTGTCGGTCGAGTGCAGGAACAGCACCGGCCCGCCGACCCGCACCTGGCCGTAGACCAGCCGCCGCGCCGTCACCGGCTGGCGCACGTTGACCGTGCGGTCGCGCAAGGTGGCGACGGAGCCGGCGCCCGCCGGTTTGGGCTTGGGCGAGAGCGCCTTGGAGACCGCGCCGAGCACCAAAGCCGAGGTCAGCCCGCCGACGATCTGGGCGAAGGTGGCGACGGCGCCGATCGAGGCCAGCACCCCGGCCTCGAACAGGGCGATGCCGATCGAGCTGGCGATGGCGGTGAAGACGGGCATGGCAGGCTTTCGGCTATCCGCTGTCAGCTATCAGCTGTCGGCTATCCGCTGAGGGCTGAGGGCTGAGGGCTGAGGGCTGAAGGCCGACAGCTCACGGCTGACAGCTCACGGCTGACAGCTATCCGATCATCCAGCAACACTTGAACCGCCCGACCGGCAGCTCCTGCAAGCCCGTTTCGGTGAGCACCGCGCCGACCGGGCCGAGGCAGACGCCGAGATGGGCGCCGCGCCCGTCCTCGTAGAGCAGCCAGTCGCCGCGCCGGGCCCGGGCGACGGGCGCGGGTTCGGCACCGACGAGACTGCTCGCCGCACGGACCGGGCCGCCGAGCCGGCGGATCAGGCGCAGCGCGTCGCGGTGCGTCGCATAAGCACCGGGCAGCCGCGCCGCCATGTCGGTGCCGGTGAGCGCACGGGCGCAGGCGCAGGCGAACAGCCAGCAATCGTGCTCGCCCAGCCGGTAGGGCCTGGCTGCCGCCGCGGCGACGAGAGCGGCGAGGCGCGCTTCCCAGCCGGGGAGGCGGGGAGAAAAGCTCTCAGCCATCAGCTGTCGGCCCTTCGCGGACAGCTGACAGCCGATGGCTGACGGCTCGTTTCATCCCTTGCCCCAGATCACCGCCGCGTCCTGCAGCGACGCCACGTAGTCGAGGCCCTTGTCGCCCGGATAGTCGATCGCCTGGTCCTCGGGCGTGTAGCGGCGGGCGCGCGGCCGCTCGAGGTCGATCAGCCGGCTCTCGGCGGCGACGGCGATGGTCGCGCTCTCGGCGCCCTCGTCGACGGTGGCGGTGTCGAAGCGGCCCGAGAACACCAGGTAGGGATCGGCGACCACCGCGCCGGCTTCCGAGATCGCGCCGAGCCAGATGCGCACCGGCTTGCCCTGGCGCACGTCCGCGAGCACGAGGCCGAGCAGCGCCTGCGGCACGCCCGAGAGCGTCAGCGTGACGCCGGCGGCCTGCACGTCGCCGGTCTCGGCGATGCCGGCGACGCCGGCGAGGTGGCCCAGCCCGGTCCAGCTCTCGCCGTTCCACTGGATCGTGCCGTAGCCGGTCCAGGCGCGGCTGGTGCCGGCGGCGGTCTCGATCTCGCAGAACAGCACCGGGCGCAACGCGCCGGCGAGCGTCTCGGCCTCGAGGGCGGCGGTGAGGGAGCGGGTCATGGCGGGGCTCCGCTTTGCTTCGCGCTGTTAGCTCTCAGCCGTTAGCTGTCGGCTGACGGCTGACGGCTGATGGCTGACCGCCGACAGCTTCTTCATATCGCCTCCACCGCCGAGAACGCGATGCGGTAGACCCCGGCCTCGTCGGCGTTCCAGCCCGGCTCGGCGACGAGGCGGAACTGGCCGAGGCAGGACGAGGTGACGATGGCGGCGTTGTCGGCCGGGCTCTCGCGCAAGCGCGGGAAGAGGTCGAGCGTGGCGTTGCCGGCGCCGTCGACCGCGGCGTCCTTGAGGAGCTTGTGGAGCCGCGCCGTGGCGCCCGACCCGAGCTGGATGTAGTTGCCCGCTTTCAGCGTGATCGACGGCGTCCAGCCGTCGGTGACCAGGCTGTTGCCGCTCTGCGCGGCGCCGTTGACCAGCGGCGTCCCGCTGAACGTGCCGAGCGGCGCCGCCCCGTCGGGGTCGCCGAGGAGGAACGTGCCGCGCCGCCCCATCAGCGAGCCGAGCGCCGCCAGCCACGGTTCCGCCGCGGCGCGTTTCATCGGCGGCAGCGTCAGCTCGGCCTCCCACCACTGGCCCTGGTGCTGGTAGGCCTGCTGCTCGCCGGTGAAGGGCGAGGCCGAGACCGCCACCACCGAGCGCATGCGGAAGGCGCTGGCCTGGAAGCCGGGGCTCGACGGCAGGGTGATCGGGTAGGAGATGCTCATGGGCTATCGGCTATCGGCTGTTGGCTGTCAGCTACCGGCTGTCGGCTGACGGCTGATCGCCGACAGCCCCCTCACACCGCCACCCCGCGCTGGCGCGCGTCCATCACCCCGGCCAGCGCGTGCCGGCGGATCAGCGGCAGCTGGCGGAACACTTCCGCCCGGGCCACCGCCGAGACATCGGGCGCGATCGAGATCTGCTGCACCACGGTGACGCCGGCGCCGAGCCGGTCGTTGGCGACGACGGTGCCGGCGACATCGGGCACGAACAGCTCCGGCCCCTTCTCGCCGACCACGCTGGGCACGCCGACCGGCGGCCGCCCGCCCTCGGCGAAGAAGCCGCCGAGCAACGCGGCGAGGTTGAAGCCGCCGAAGAGGCCGCGCACCGC
>CAYTWJ010000212.1:3942-6191 GCA_964442055.1 uncultured Rhodospirillaceae bacterium
CTGGCGGACCTGCCGGCATAAACTTTGTCATGTCGCTTCGAATTGCGCCGGAAAGCCGCCGAAGAGGCCGCGCACCGCGTCGGTCAGCGGCCGCGCGACCGATTCGCGGAACAGGATGCGCAGCAGATCGTTCTCGATTTGGCGCAGAACGTCAGAGAGCTTCTTTGCGCCCGTTACCCCGTCGGCAAAGGCGCGAGCTAGTGAATCGGCCAGCTCGCTGCTTGAGGTTCGAACCGCATCCAGGCGAACTCTTGTGCCTTCCAGCGCCCCGCCCAGTGCGCCGACATCGTTCGCCGCCGCCGCCGTCCGCTCGCGCAAACCCTCGACGCCCTCTTGGGCCGCGTCGAAACCGGCGGCGACGCCGGCGCCGGCCGCCTCGACCGCCTCGGCGAGCTGCGCGAGCTCGCGCTCGAGCGGCGCGGTGTCGGCGGCGAGCCGCACCAGCAGCGTGTCCACCATGGTCATGCGCGGACGGTTCTCCTTGTTGAGTGGTGCGGGCTATTCGCTATGATTGCCGACATGCGCGCGATCGGGCCGCTCCTGCTCGTCCTTCTCGTCGGCGCTTGCGCCACTAACCGCGATTTCGTGTCCTACAGCCGGACCGGGGCCGCCGACCCCGAGGTGCGGCGCGACCTCGCCCAGTGCGACTACGAGGCCTCGGCCTTCAGCCGCCCGGGCCAGGAGGGCAGCTATCGGGGCCCCGGTCTGACGCTGTCGAAGCGGCAGGAATTGCAGATCGCCTGCATGCGCCTGCGCGGCTACCGCGTCGCGTTCGTGCGCCAGGAGCGCGAGGGCGAACAGGAATGCGCCGTGCCCGATCACGTCGCCGCCGCCGATATCCTGGTCTATTGCGATCAGCTCTGGCACGCTCGCCGGCGCTAGGCCGTGGACTCATAAACGCGTAGCCATAGCCGGATGGAGTGGACGGGGAACGGGCGATGGACATTCGATCGACGCTGACGGAGCTTTGTGAGGCCTTCAACGCGCACGATCTCGATCGCATCATGGCGTTCTTTTCTGATGATTGTGTCTTGGAGATGCCGAGGGGAAGCAAGCCTTGGGGTTCTCGTTTCGAGGGCAAACGGAACGTACGAGAGGCCCTGGCAACGCGCTTTGAAGGCTTGCCTGATGTCCACTACGGCAACGCTGAGCATTTTGTGGGTTCAACTGCTGATACTGGCATCTCGAAATGGACCCTCACAGGCACCACCCGCGAAGGGACGAGAAAGGAAGTCCAAGGTTGTGACTTCTACACGTTTCGCAATGGCAAGGTGATCCGCAAGGACTCATATTGGAAAATCGTCGAGTAAAAGTTCGATGTTGGCACATCTGCGACACGGACGGGCATCAGCATAATGTACGAAGCCGCACCGAAAGCGGACATTGACCGACCGCCGTTTATGAGTACGCGCCCTGGGCCGAAGAGCTGGCCAGCCGCTCGCGCAGCCGCGCGACGTCCCCGGCGTCGAGCGGCGACGTGCGGCGCAAGCCGCGCGCCTCGGCCCAGCCGGCGAGCGCCGCGGCGAGGTCGTGCGGGGTCGCCTGCCAGAAGGTCTCCGGCGGCCAGCCGATCAGGCCGATGCCGAGCTCGCGCCAGCGCCGCCAGGTCCGCGCGCGCCCGCCCCCGGCGGCGCGACGGCTTTTCCCGGCACGCTCCCTTGGGTGCCCTCGCGCGGCGTGTCGCCGGCGAGCGCGCCGGCGAGGAAGCGCGCCACCGGCGCCGCCAGATTGGCGAGCCCGGCGGCGACCACCGCCTCGCCGAGCGGCTCGGGCGGCGCGCCGCCGCCGGCGGCGATCGCCGGCCCGAGCACCGCCAGCATGTCGGCAAGGCCGAACTCGGCGGCGGCGAAGCGGCGCGCCAGCGCCACCAGGCCGATGCCGGCCCGCACCTCGATCTCGGCCAGGGCGGCGAAGGTCGGGCGCAGCGCGTACTCGGCCCCGGCGAGCGTGACGGCGACCTCGCCGCGATGCGGATTGGCCATGCTCAGACCACGGTGAGCGCGATCGCGCCCGAGGATTCGAGGGCCAGGCTGTAGGTCTGCGCGCCGTCATGCTCGCCGGCGGCCTCGAAGCGCGTGCACTGGAAGCTGCCGACCAGCGTGTCGCCGTCGTCGAAGATCACGGTGTAGGTGTCGAGCGAGCGGGCGATGACGCGGCTGACGAAATCGGTCGCCTGGTCGGCGCCGCTGAGGATGCCGGCGGCGGCGATGCTCACCGCCCCCGGGCCGCCGCCGGCGAGCAGCTCGCGC
>CAYTWJ010000213.1:0-6146 GCA_964442055.1 uncultured Rhodospirillaceae bacterium
AGAAGCCGAGCCGCCGGTTCATGCGGCGCCAGTGCCGAAAGGCAGGCGGACGGTGGCAGTCGCCTGCGCGGCGATGCCCTCGCCGCGGCCGGTGAAGCCGAGCTTTTCCGTCGTCGTCCCCTTGACGCTCACCCGGCCCGCTTCGATGCCGAGAATGGCGGCTACGCGCGCCTGCATCGCGGCGCGGTGCGGCGCGATCTTGGGCGCCTCGCAGATGATGGTGATATCGACATGGCTGACGACGCCGCCCCGCGCGGCGACGCGTCCGGCGGCAAAGCGCAGGAAACGCTCCGACGGCGCGCCTTTCCATTGCGGATCGCCCGGCGGGAAGTGCTGACCGATGTCGCCTTCGGCGAGCGCGCCAAGGAGCGCGTCGGTCAGCGCATGCAAGGCGACGTCGGCATCGGAATGGCCGGCGAGGCCCGCTTCGTGCGGCACGGCGATGCCGCACAGCATCAGCGGCCGCGCCTCGCCGCGCGCGAAGGCGTGCACGTCGAAGCCGCTGCCGACCCGCACCTCGCCGAGCCGCGCCAGCATGAGCCGCTCGGCCCGCGCCAGGTCGTCGGCGGTGGTGATCTTGAAATTGTCCTCGTCGCCCGTCACCAGCGCGGTCTCGATGCCGGCGAGCTCGGCCACCGCCGCGTCGTCGGTGAGGTCGCGGCCCGCCGCCGCCTCGTGCGCCGCGCGGATGGCGTCGAAGCGGAAGCCTTGCGGCGTCTGCGCGCGCCAGAGGCCGCTTCGGTCGATGCCGCCCACCGCGCGCCCGCCGCCGGCATCGCGTTTCAGCGTGTCGGCGAGCGGCAGGGCGGCGATCGCCCCCGGCGAAGTGCTGAGCGCCGCAAGCACGCGGTCGATCACCGCGCGGGCGACAAGCGGCCGGGCGCCGTCATGAATCAGCACGCTCTCCGGCGCCGCCCGTGCCAGCGCCGCCAAGCCGCGCCGCACCGATTCCTGGCGCGTCGCGCCGCCGGGCACGGGGTCGCGCAGATCGAAGCCGGCGGCGGCGTAGCGATAGGCGACTTCGTCGTTGGGATGAATGACAACCTGGATCGGGCCGACCGCAGGATGAGCGGCGAAAGCCGCAATGGTGTGCGCGAGCACCGGGCGGCCGGCCAGCGAGCGGTATTGCTTGGGCGCTCCCGCCCCGGCGCGGCTGCCCCGCCCGGCGGCGACGATGAGAATCGCGGTCGTCATGGCCCGAGGCTAGCGAAATATTCTTGGCGGGAAAACGGCTTAACTGCCGATCCCTGTATACTATCACCGAGTCGTAACTTCGTGTTGCGTTGCAAAAACAGTTGCGCTAGCCTGCCTAGAGTTTAAGCATCAAAGCGTGATGCCCAAAAAATGACCATTCAACTTGGTCCTGTCGCAATTGCCGATCCGGTCATTCTCGCGCCGATGTCCGGTGTGACCGATCTGCCGTTTCGCCGTCTGGTCAAGCGCGCCGGCGCCGGGCTGGTCGTCTCGGAGATGATCGCCAGCGAGGCGATGATCCGTTCGAGTCGCCAGTCGCTCAAGATGGCCGAGAACCGGCCCGAAGAATATCCGATGGCGGTGCAACTCGCCGGCTGCGAGGCAGCGGTGATGGCCGAGGCCGCGAAGCTCAACGAGGATCGGGGCGCCGCGCTCATCGACATCAACATGGGCTGCCCGGTCAAGAAGGTCGTCAACGACCAGGCCGGGTCGGCGCTGATGCGCGATCTCGCCCATGCGCGCACGCTGCTCGAGGCGACGGTGAAGGCGGTGCGCCTGCCGGTGACGCTGAAGATGCGCACCGGCTGGGATGCGAGCTCGCGCAACGCGCCCGAGCTCGCCCGCATCGCCGAGGATGTCGGCATCCGCATGATCACCGTGCACGGCCGCACCCGCTGCCAGTTCTACAATGGACGGGCCGACTGGGCCTTCGTGCGCCGCGTCAAGGAGGCGGTGCGCATCCCGGTGATCGTCAACGGCGACATCACCACGCTGGACGACGTCGGCCAGGCGCTCGCCGAATCCGGCGCCGACGGCGTGATGATCGGCCGCGGCGCCTATGGCCGGCCGTGGTTCCTGCGCCAGGTCATGCATTTCCTGAAGACCGGCCAGCGCCTGCCCGAGCCCTCGTTGGCCGCGCAGCACGACATCCTGCTCGAACATTACGAGGCGATGCTCGAGCATTACGGCAGCCATGCTGGCATGCGCATCGCCCGCAAGCACGTGGCCTGGTACTCGAAAGGCCTGCCCGGCTCGGCCGAATTCCGCGCCCTGGTCAATCGCCTCGATTCGCCGGCGGCGGCGCGCAGCGCCATCGCCGCCTTCTACGGCCCGCTGCTGGCGAGGGCCGCCTGATGCGCAAGCCGGTGGTCGTCAAGCTGCCGCCGCCGCAGGTCGATGCCGTCGCCATCCTCGGCGCGCTGCCCGATCCGATCCTGGTCGTCGACCCGAAGGGGCGCATCCAGCATGCCAACCCGGCGGCGGAGCAGTTCTTCGATGCCGGCGCCGCGGTGCTGTGCCGGCAGATCTTGAGCGATCTGGTGCCGTTCGGCAGCCCGGTGCTGGCGCTGGTCAGCCAGGTGCGCGAGCAGGGCAGCGTGGTGTCGGAATACGACGTCGATCTGTCGACGCCCCGGCTCGGCAACCGCGCGGTCGATATCCAGGTTTCGCCGGTGCCCGAGGCGGCGGGCTTCGTCGTCGTGCGGTTCGAGGAGCGCAGCATGGCCCAGAAGATCGACCGTCAACTGACCCACCGCGGCGCGGCGCGCTCGGTCACCGGCATGGCCGCGGTGCTGGCGCACGAGGTCAAAAACCCGCTGTCGGGCATCCGCGGCGCGGCGCAGCTGCTCGAAGCCAACATCTCGGCCGCCGATCGCCAGCTGACCCGCCTGATCTGCGACGAAACCGACCGCATCTGCGCGCTGGTCGACCGCATGGAGGTGTTCTCCGACAAGCGGCCGATCGCCCGCGGGCCGGTCAACATCCACCAAGTGCTCGAGCACGTGCGCCGCGTCGCCGAGGCCGGCTTCGCGCGCCATGTCCGCTTCGTCGAGCGCTACGATCCGTCGTTGCCGCCCGTGTTCGGCAACCGCGACCAGCTGGTCCAGGTCTTTCTCAATCTGGTGAAGAACGCCGCCGAGGCGGTGCCGGAGCAGGGCGGCGAGATCGTGCTGACCACCGCCTATCGCCACGGCGTGCGGCTGGCCGTGCGCGGCTCGAAGGAGCGGCTTCACCTGCCGCTCGAGGTTGGCATCGAGGACAATGGTCCCGGCGTCCCCGAGGACCTCAAGCCGCACATGTTCGACCCCTTCGTCACCTCCAAGCCGAAGGGCAGCGGCCTCGGGCTCGCCCTCGTCGCCAAGATCATCGGCGACCACGGCGGCGTGATCGAATGCGACAGCCGGCCGCGCCGCACCGTCTTCCAGGTGCGGCTGCCGGTGCACGACGAGACCCCGGCGGAGGCCGCCGAATGAACCGCGGAACCATCCTGGTCGCGGACGATGACCGTTCGATCCGCACCGTGCTCGACCAGGCGCTGGGGCGGGTCGGTTACGAGGTGCGCTCGACGGGCAACGCCGCGACGCTGTGGCGCTGGGTCTCCGAGGGGGCCGGCGATCTCGTCATCACCGACGTGATCATGCCCGACGAGAACGGGCTCGACCTGCTGCCGCGCATCAAGAAGATGCGGCCCGAGCTGCCGATCGTGGTGATGAGCGCGCAGAACACGCTGCTCACCGCCGTCAAGGCTACCGAACGCGGCGCCTACGAGTATCTCGCCAAGCCCTTCGACCTGAACGAGCTGCTTGCCGTCGTCAACCGGGCCTTGAGCCAGCCCAAGACGCGCCCCCCGGTCGCCCGCCCGGCCGAGGACGAGGAGAAGCTGCCGCTGATCGGGCGCTCGCCGGCGATGCAGGAAATCTACCGCGTCCTGGCGCGGCTGATGGGCACCGATCTCACGGTGATGATCATGGGCGAATCGGGCACCGGCAAGGAGCTCGTCGCCCGCGCCCTGCACGATTACGGCAAGCGCCGCAGCGGCCCCTTCGTCGCCCTCAACATGGCGGCGATCCCGCGCGAGCTGATCGAGAGCGAGCTGTTCGGCCACGAGAAGGGCGCCTTTACCGGCGCCAACAACCGCTATGCCGGCCGCTTCGAGCAGGCCGAAAGCGGCACGCTGTTCCTCGACGAGATCGGCGACATGCCGCTCGAGGCGCAGACGCGCCTGCTTCGCGTGCTGCAGCAGGGCGAATACACCACCGTGGGCGGCCGCACGCCGATTCGCACCGACGTGCGCATCATTGCCGCCACCAACCGCGACCTGCGCCAGCTGATCAACCAGGGCCTGTTCCGCGAAGACCTGTTCTACCGCCTCAACGTCGTGCCGCTCCGCCTGCCGCCGCTGCGCGAGCGCAGCGAGGATATTGCCGACCTCGTGCGCCACTTCCTCGGCCAGGCCCAGGCCGAGGGTCTGCCGCCCAAGAGCCTGTCGCCCGAGGCGCTGGAGGCGCTCAAACGCTACCGCTGGCCGGGCAATGTCCGCGAGCTCGAGAACCTGGTGCGGCGTCTGGCCGCGCTCTATTCCGAGGACGTGATCGGCATCGAGGTGATCGAGCAGGAGTTGGCCGAGCCGGCGGTGGCCCCGATCGTCGAGGCCGGCGGCGAGGGCGACAGCCTCGGCGCGGCGGTCGAGCGGCATCTTGGGCGTTATTTCGCGGCCCATGGCGATAGCCTGCCGCCGGCCGGGCTCTATGACCGGATTCTGCACGAAGTCGAGCGGCCGTTGATCACGCTCAGCCTCGCGGCCACGCGCGGCAACCAGATCCGGACCGCGCAACTGCTCGGCCTCAACCGCAATACCCTGCGAAAGAAGATCCGCGAGCTCGACATTCAGGTCATACGCGGCCTCAAGTGATGCTCAATTGCAACAATCCCTGACTGTGCTAGTGTGATTTTCGCCACAGTCGGGCGCGCTCGCCCGGCATCGGTTTGGCGTCGAGGCTCATCAGGGACATGGCTGCGGAAACCGAAGGCTTGCGCTGGGTGACCGGCCTCCCCGTCCTGCGCTGGGCGCGGCAGGCCCGCTTGGCGGGCAAGCTCGCCCTGCTGCTCGCCGGCGCGGGCGTCGCGTCGGGGACCGCCACCTTCGTCGCGTTGACCCGGGGCGGGCCGGCGGCAGACCCCCGGCTGATCCTGCCGCTGCTGCTGCTCGACCTCGCCCTGCTGCTGATGCTGATCGCGGTGGTGGCGCGCCAGCTGGTCCGCCTCTGGGTCGAGCGCCGGCGGGGCTCCGCCGGCTCGAAGCTGCATGTGCGCATCGTCGCGCTGTTCAGCCTGATTGCCGTGGTGCCGGCGATCCTGATGGCGGTGTTCTCGGTCATGTTCGTCAGTCTTGGCGTGCAGGCCTGGTTCAGCGATCGCGTCACCACGGCAGTGAAGGAGTCGGTCGCCGTCGCCGAGGCCTACATCCTCGAGCATCGCAAATCGATCCAGGCCGACGTGCTGGCCATGGCGGTCGACCTCAACCGCGAGGCGCCCCGCCTGATGCGCAATTCCTTCCTGTTCGGCCAGGTGCTGGAGACGCAGGCGCGGCTGCGTTCGCTCAGCGAGGCGATCGTCTTCGACGGTTCGGGCCGGGTGCTCGCCCGCACCGGCCTGAGCCTCTTGATGGAGTTCGAGCGGATTCCCGACGCCGCGATCGCCGAGGCCAATCGCGGCGACGTCGCCATCACCACCTCCGAGAAGGATGACCGCGTTCGCGCCCTGGTCAAACTCGACGGCTTCCTCGATGCCTATCTCTATGTCGGGCGGTTCATCGACGCCCGCGTCATCGACCACTACGAATCCGTGCGCGACGCCGCCGCGCAGTACCAGCGCCTCGAGGCCAGCCGCTCGCAGATCGAGGTCACCTTCGCGCTGCTCTTCATCGTCGTGGCGCTGCTGGTGCTGCTGACCGCGATCTGGTCGGGCCTGTCGATCGCCACCAGGCTGGTGCGGCCGATCGGCGGCATGGTCGCGGCCGCCGAGCGGGTGCGGGAGGGCGATTTCAGCGCGCGCGTCCCCGAGGGGCGCAACGACGACGAGATGGCGACGCTGGGCCGGGCCTTCAACCGCATGACCAGCCAGCTCGCCGCGCAGCGCGGCGAGCTGGTCGAGGCCAACCGCCAGCTCGACGA
>CAYTWJ010000214.1:0-6122 GCA_964442055.1 uncultured Rhodospirillaceae bacterium
GTACCCGATCCGTCGGGCCGAACCACTAGCAAAGCCAGCCAGCTGTGGTGCGGATCAAACACGGCGACCGCGACTCGCGCGTTTGATCCGCACCACTAGCCGAGCGCGAGCGCGGCAGCGGCGATGCCGAGCCAGAGGACGGCCGCGGCGGCAAGGTCAAGCGCCAGCGCGGCGCGGATGCCGGCGACCGTCGCCGCCGCGCGGCCACCTCCCATCCACGCATCCTCGACGCGCATCCCGCCATAGACGCGCGGCCCGGCCAGCTTGAGGCCGAGCGCGCCGGCCATCGCCGCCTCGCTCCAGCCGGCATTGGGCGAGCGATGGCGTCGCGCATCGCGCCGCACCGCAACGAAGGCGGCCGCCGCGTCGGCGCTGCCGCGCAAAGCCGCCGCCGCGACCAGCAGTGCCGCCGCGAGCCGTGCCGCCGGCCAGGTGACGACGTCGTCGAGACGCGCGGCTGCCCAGCCGAACGCCTCATGGCGCTGCGTGCGGTGGCCGATCATGCTGTCCGCCGTGTTGATCGCCTTGTAGAGGGCGAGCCCCGGCAGGCCGCCGAGCGCGAACCAGAAGGCGGGGGCGACCACGCCGTCGCAGAAATTCTCGGCCAGGCTCTCGATCGCCGCGCGGCAGACACCCGCTTGGTCGAGCGATTGCGGGTCGCGGCCGACGATGCGCGAAACCGCCGCGCGCCCGGCGGCCAGCCCGGCGCCTTCGAGCGCGCCGGCCACTGCCGCGACATGGTCGTAGAGGCTGCGCTGGGCGAGCAAGGTCGCGGCCAGCACGGCCTCGACGGTCCAGCCCCAGGACAGCGGCCGCAGCGCACACGCCAGCGCGCCGGCGGCAAGCCCGGCGGCCAGCAGCACGACGACCAGCGCAGCCACGCCGAGCAGGCGCCGGCGGGCGGGCGGATCGTCGTCGCGGTTGAGAGCGGCATCGAGCGCGCCGATCAGCGCGCCGATCCAGACGACGGGGTGGCGTACCAGGCGGTGAAGCCAAGCCGGATAGCCGATGGCGGCCTCGACGATCAGGGCCAAAGCCAGGATGGCGAAATTCTGCGGGTCGAACGGAATGCTCAACGCGACGCCCATTGACCTGCCGTTGCGCCGGCGGGCCGTAGTAGGATGCGCGCGCGATCACGCAGCTTGTTCCCCTTCATGCCGGCATCCCGCCCCACATCCGCCGCCGCACTGCCGAGCCTATACCATGGCGGCGATCTTTCCTGGGCCCGGCGGCGCAACCCGGCCTTCGCCGGCGATTGGCTCGACCTCTCCACCGGCATCAATCCCTGGCCCTATCCGCTGCCGGCGCTGGCGGCGGCGGCCTGGGCGCGGCTGCCCGATGCCGCAGCGATGGAGCGTCTCTGCCGGGCTGCGGCTGGCGCCTACGGCGCGGCCAGCGCTGCGGCGGTCGTCGCCGCTCCCGGCACGCAGGCGCTGATTCAATGGCTGCCCCGGCTGCGCCCGCTTGGCCAAGTCCGGGTGCTGGCGCCGACCTATGCCGAGCACGCGGCGGCCTGGCGCGCCGCCGGCCATGTTGTCGCCGAGATCGGGAATCTTGACCGGGCGGACGACGAGGCCGACGTGGTCGTCGTCGCCAACCCCAACAATCCCGACGGCCGCTGCCACGCGCCGGCCGACCTGGCGGCGTTGGCCGGCCGCCTCGCCGGGCGCGGCGGCTGGCTCGTCGTCGACGAAGCCTTCGCCGATGTCGCGCCCGAGCTTTCGCTCGCCGGCCAAGCAGCCGATCCGGGCATCGTCGTGCTGCGCTCGTTCGGCAAGTTCTTCGGCCTTGGCGGGCTGCGCCTCGGCTTCGCTCTCAGCGCGCCGGCGCTCGCCGCGCGCATCGCGCAGGCGCTCGGCCCTTGGGCGGTGAGCGGCCCCGCCGCCGGGATCGGTGCCACGGCGCTCGCCGACCGCGACTGGGTCGTTGAAACGCGAGCGCGGCTTGCCGCCGCCGCCGCGCGGCTCGACCGCCTGCTGAGCGCAAACGGCCTCGCCCCGGTGGGGGGTACGTCGCTGTTCCGCCTGGTGGCGAGCGACGCCGCGCCGGCTCTGTTCGAGCGCCTGCTGGCGCGCGGCATCCTGGCGCGCCATTACCGCGAGCATCCGCAATGGCTTCGTTTCGGCCTGCCGGCGAGCGAGGGCGACGCCGCCCGCCTCGCGGCGGCGCTCAAGGCATGAGCGCGACAGCGGTGTACAGCGTGGCGATCTCGGCCAGCTGCTGCGCCGCGCCGAGAACGTCGCCGGTATAGCCGCCGATCTGGCGCGCGGCGATGGCCTGCAAGCCTAGGGCCGCCGCCAGGCTTGCCGCCAGCGCCACCGCCGCCGGGGCAACGCCGAGCGCGAGGCCCGCGATCAGCGCGGCGAGGCCGAGCGCGGCCAGCATGACGCCTTGCGCCGGCTGCCCGGCCGAAGCGCCGAGACCGTCGGGGCGGGCCGGCGTGCCGAAATGCATCAGTGCGACGATGGCGCCGCGGCTGAGCGCGCCGGCGGCGATCAGGCCGGCGAAGACCGCGCCGGGCGCCGCCAGGGCCGCGATCGCCGCGGCGCGGGCAAGCAAGGCCAACACGAGCGCGATCACGCCGAAGGTGCCGATGCGGCTGTCGCGCATGATGGCGAGCTTGGTCCGGCGGTCCGTCCCGCCGCCGAGACCGTCGGCGGTGTCGGCGAGGCCGTCTTCGTGCAGCGCTCCGGTCAGCAACACCGTCGCCGCCAGCGCCGCAACGGCGGCGGGCCAGGGCGGCAGGCCGAGGAATGCGGCGACCGCGAAGGCCGCCCCGCCGGTCATGCCGATCGCGGCGCCAACCGGCGGAAAGGCCCAGGCGGCGTCGGCCAACGAGCCGTCGCGCTGCCGTCCTGCGACCGGCAGCCGGGTGAGAAAGCCGACGGCGGCGGCGAGATCGCCGACCCACCCGTCGCCGCCATCATCCGCGTCGTGATTCGACATCGAACTGCCCGGTTGCCGCGATTCGGCCGGATGTTAGGATGTCGCGCCGCGCGCGGCGAGCCTTCCCGCACCCGTCGGTTTTCACCCGGTACCGGTCCCTTGCTGCGATCTCTCGGCGACTTCCGTGCCCTCGTCCGCGACCTGCCGCCGGTCGATGACTCGGCCGCGGCCGCGGCGCGCGCGCGCCAGGCGCCGCAAACCAAGCCGGCGGGATAGCGCGGCCGGCTCGAGGAGCTGGCGATCTGGCTCGCCGGCTGGCAGGGCCGCCATCCGCCCGGCCTCGACCGCGTCCGCGCCCTCGTCTTCGCCGGCAACCACGGCGTCGCGGCGCGCGGCGTGTCGGCCTTCCCGCCCGCCGTGACCGCCCAGATGGTCGCCAACTTCGCCGCCGGCGGCGCCGCGATCAACCAGCTCTGCCGTGCCGCCGGTGCCGAGCTCGAAGTCCTGCCGCTCGACCTCGAGCGGCCGACCGGCGACATCACCGTTGGTGCGGCGATGGACGAGCGCGACTGCCTGGCGGCGCTTGGCGCCGGCTGGGACGCGGTCAAGCCGGGGACCGACCTCCTGCTGGTCGGCGAGATGGGCATCGGCAACACGACAATCGCCGCGGCGCTGGCGGCGGCTTTGTTCGGCGGCGACGGCGCCGCCTGGGTCGGGCCGGGCACGGGCGTCGACGGCGACGGCCTCAGGCGCAAGGCCGCGGCGGTGGACGCGGCGCTCGCCTGCCACCGCGCCGGGCATGGCGAGCCGCTCGAAGCCCTGCGCCGAGTCGGCGGCCGCGAACTCGCCGCCATCGCCGGCGCCGTCGCCCGCGCCCGGCGCGAGCGCGTGCCGGTGATCCTCGACGGCTTCGTGGCGACCGCGGCGGCGGCGGTGCTGGCGCGGCTCGCGCCCGGCGGCCTCGACCACTGCATCGCCGGACACGTTTCGGCCGAGACCGGGCATCGGCGGCTGCTCGATCGCCTGGGCATGACGGCTTTGCTCGACCTCGGCATGCGGCTGGGCGAGGCATCGGGCGCGGCGGTGGCGCTGATGGTCCTGCGCGCGGCGCTGGCCGCCCATGCCGGCATGGCGACCTTCGCCGAGGCCGGCGTGAGCGGCCGGCTCTAGGTTCGCCCCTCGCTTGCCGGCCGCCACCGCGGCCCCCTATAGTGGCCGGGTCGACGGAACAGCGAGCGGCGGGACGGCCATGACCAGGATCGCGACCAGCGTGCAGGCTTCGGCTTCGATTGCTCGCGAGGGCGCCGTGCGCGCGGCCCTGGCCGCCGGCCTGCTCGGTCTGGCCATCCTGTTCGTGGTCGGCTTCGCGGCACCCGCCGCCATCCACAACGCCGCGCACGATTCGCGCCACGCCATCGCCTTCCCTTGCCACTGAGAGGCCGGCCGCCCGTGCTCGGCCGCCTGCTTGCCGCCGCGCTGCTCGCCGGCCTGCTCGCCGGCCTGCTGGCCAGCGCCGTGCAGGGCGCGTTCGTCCTGCCGCTGATCCATCAGGCCGAAGGCTTCGAACATGGCGCCACGCATGCCCATGATGGCGGCAGCAACGAATGGACTCCGGCCGGGGGCTTCGAGCGCAGCGCCTTCACCGTGCTCTTCAACCTGCTCGCCGGGATCGGCTTCGCCCTGCTGCTCGTCGCCACCTACGCGCTGCGCGGCGAGGTCGACTGGCGGCGCGGGCTGCTGTGGGGCCTCGGCGGCTTCGCCGCCTTCGCGCTCGCGCCCTCGCTCGGCCTGCCGCCAGAGCTGCCGGGCATGGCATCGGCCGAGCTCGGCGCGCGCCAAGCCTGGTGGATATCGACCGCGCTCGGCACCGCGCTGGGGCTCGCCTTGCTGGTCTTCGGTCGGCGCGCCCTCGTCAAGGGCGCCGGCCTCGTCTTGATCGTCGCGCCCCATCTGATCGGTGCACCGCATCCCGAGATCGGCGGCGGCACCGCGCCCGCCGAGCTCGCCGCTGCCTTCGTCGGCGCCAGCCTTGCCGCCAACTTGCTGTTCTGGCTGAGCCTCGGGGCCATCACCGGCTACGCCTTCAGCCGCTGGGTCGCGCCGCCCGCCCGCGGCTGAGCTTCGGCCGTCCGCGCCGGCTCAGGCGCGGTCGATCAGGTGCAGGAACGAGCCCAAGACGCTGCCGCGCCGGCAGCCGGCTAGGCCGCGCGGCGCGCCGGCGGCGTCGCTGAGCGCGAAGGCGGGCGCGTCCGCTTCCTCCCCGACCACCGTCGCATAGTGGAACTCGTGCCCGCGCCAGCGCGCCCCCGCCGCGCCGAGCCAGCCGCCGGCGATGAGCGTCGCCTCGCGATAGCCGAGATGCAGCCGCCGCTCGGCGAAGGAGGTGGCGAGCGGCAAGAGCCCGGCCATGGCGTGTGTCGCGCCTTGCGCGTCGGTCAGCGTCTCGCCCAGCACCATGTAGCCGCCGCATTCGCCGTAGATCGTCGCCCCGCGCCGCGCGGCGGCGGCGAGTCCGTCCAGGAAACGGCGGGCGGTGGCAAGGCGGCCGGCATGCAGCTCCGGGTAGCCGCCGGGCAGGAACACGGCGTCGGCTGCGGCCTCGGGCCCCTCGCCGGCGAGCGGCGAGAAGGGCACGATCTCGGCGCCGCCCGCATGCCAGGCGGCGAGCAGGTGCGGATAGGCGAAGGCGAAGGCGTCGTCGCGCGCCAGCGCGATGCGTTGGCCGGGCGGCTGCAGGTCGGGTGGCGCGCCGGCGCCCCAGCGCGCGGGGCGCGCCAGGGCCAGCAGGGCGTCGAGGTCGAGATGCGCCGCCGCCCAGCCCGCGGCGCGCGCGATCAAGCCGTCGAGGTCGCCGTGCTCGCGCGCCTGCACCAGGCCGAGATGGCGGCTCGGCAGCCTGAGATCGTCGCGCGCCGGCAGGCAGCCGAGGAGCGGCATGCCGATCCGCGCCAGCGCCTCGCGCAAGGCGGCGCCATGCGCGGCGCTGCCGACCCGGTTGCCGATGACGGCGGCGAGCGCGACATCGTCGCGGTGGTCGCGGAAGCCGCGCGCCAGCGCCGCGACGGAGGCGCCCTGGCCCTTGGCGTCGATCACCAGCACCACCGGCCAGCCGGCGGCGGCGGCGAGGTCGGCGGTGGCGCCGCCACCGCCGACGGCGCCATCGCAGAGGCCCATCGCCCCCTCGACGATCAGGATGTCGGCCTCGGCCGCCACCCTGCCGGCGAGGGCGGCGAGCG
>CAYTWJ010000215.1:0-6083 GCA_964442055.1 uncultured Rhodospirillaceae bacterium
GCGGCGGCCAGGAGCGCGGCTTGCGCGCCGGTACCGAGAACGTCGCCGGCATCGGCGGCTTCGGCGTCGCCGCCGAACTTGCCGCCGCCGACCTGCCGCAGATGGGCGAGGTGGCGCGCCTGCGCGACGAGCTCGAGCGGCGCGTTGGCGCCGCCGTGCCCGAGGCGGTGGTCCACGGCGCCGCGGCGCCGCGCCTGCCCAATACCTCGTGCATCGGCGGCACCGGCGTCGCCGCCGAGACCCAGGTGATGGCGCTCGATCTCGCCGGCGTGGCGGTGTCGGCCGGCGCCGCCTGCACGTCGGGCAAGCTGCGCCCAAGTCATGTTCTCGAGGCGATGGGCCTTGGCGCCGACGCGGCCCGCACCGCCATCCGGGTGAGCCTGGGCCGCGGCACCCGGGCCGAAGACATCGACCGCTTCCTCGCCGCCTGGACCGCGCTGGTCGCCCGCGCACGGCGCCGCGCCGCCGAGCCCGCCGCCTGAATCGATCTGTCGTTGCCCCGGTCGCCGCCGGGCCTTATATGAACGCCCGCAAGTTTCAGGAGGCGGCGATGCCGCGCATCACGTTCATCAGTCCCGACGGCAGGCGCACCGAAGTCGACGCGCCCGTCGGCTTGTCGGTGCTCGAGATCGCGCATCGCAACGACATCGACCTCGAGGGCGCCTGCGAGGGTTCGCTCGCCTGCTCGACCTGCCACGTCATCGTCGATCCCGCCTGGTACGACCGCCTGCCCGAGCCGAAGGAGGAGGAGGAGGACATGCTCGACCTCGCCTTCGGCCTCGCCGCCACCTCGCGGCTGGGTTGCCAGATCATCATCACCGAGGAGCTCGACGGCCTTACCGTCACGCTGCCGACCGCGACCCGCAACATGATGCTGGGCTGAGGCGGGCTACTTGCCGCCGACCGGCATCAGCGGCCCGTAATCGCCGATATAGCTGGTGTGGCTGACCAGGCCGCTCGCCGCGTCCCAGAGGTGGAGGAGGCAGGCCGGCGGCTCCATCACCGTCGCCAGGCTCTCGCCCTCGAGCTCGAGCGCGATCTGGTGCGCGGTGGCCGGGCAGGCCTGCACCAGCGTCCCCTGCCAATGCGTCGTGACCGGGCGGTGCAAATGGCCGCAGAGGACGCGCGCGACCTGGCGATGGCGGGCGATGACCGCGCCGAAGGCGTCGGCGCCGTCGAGCCCCCAGCGGTCCATGCGGCTGATGCCGGTGCGGATCGGCGGGTGATGCATGACGACGACGGTCGGCCGGTCCGGCTGCTCGGCGAGGCGCCGGTCGAGCCAGTCCAGCCGCTCGGCGCAGAGGGCGCCGCCGATCTCGCCGGGCACCAGGGTGTCGAGGCAGACGAAGCGCACCGGCAGATGCTCGATCGTATATTGCAGGAAGCCCTCGGCCGGCAGGTAGCGGTGGTCGGCGAAGGCGGCGCGCAGCGCCGGGCGGGCGTCATGGTTGCCGGGAATGACGAAAAGCGGCGCCGCGAGCGGCGCCAGCAGCTCGCGCAGCCGGGCATATTCGGCCGAGGAGCCGAGGTCCACCAGATCGCCGGTGGCGAGCACCGCGTCGGGCCGGCGGGGCAGGGCGTTCAGGTGCGCGATTGCGCGCGCCAGATGCTCGGCGGTGCGGTAGACTCGGTCGACCTTGCTGCCGGGCTCGCCGATATGGGTGTCGGTGATCTGGGCGACCAGCATGGCGCCCATTCTAGCCGAGCAGCGCCAGCATGTCGGCGACGCGCACGAGCTTGCGCCGCGGCGCGCCGTCCGTCGCCGCCGCCGATTCGGCCGCGTCGATGCGCCGCCAGTCGGCGTAGCTGACGACGCGCACGCCGCGCCGGGCCAGCAGCGCATCGAGGCCAGCCGGGCCGGGCTTGCCGCCCGCGCCGGCTCCCAGATCGGCGGCGACGAGGTCGGCCACCGCCATCGCGTCGGCTCGGTTGGTGGCGATGACGCCGGAGGGTCCGCGCCGCGCCCAGCCGACGACGTAGAGCCCCGGCGCCGCCCGCCCGTCGCGGTTGGCGACGATGCCGCGGGCCGCGTCGAACGGCACCCCATCGAGCGGCAGGCTCTCGTAGCCGATGCAGGTGACGACGAGGCCGCAGGGGATATCGAAGGTCTCGCTGCCGGCGACCGCCTTTCCATCGACCAGGCGGGTGCGGGCGAGACGGATCGCCTCGACCCGGTCGCGGCCGACAATCGCGACCGGCGCGACGTGGAAGTGGAATTGCAGCCGCATTGGCTTGGCCGCGGGCGGGGCGGCGGCGAATTCGCGCAAGGTGGCCAGATTCGCCTCCTTGACCTTGCGTGCCGCCTCGTCGACGGCGCCGACTTCGGCGGGCAAGTCACCGGCCGCGACCGCCGGCTGGCAACGTTCGAGCCGGCCGAGCTCGGAAAGCTCGACGTTGGTGAAGCTCGCCTCGACCGGGCCGCGGCGGCCGAGCATGTGGAGGTCCGCGATCGGCGCCGCCCGAATCGCCGCCGCCGCGTGCGCGGCGATGTCGGACTTGGCCATCTCGGCCGGCGTCTTGGCGAGCACGCGCGCCACGTCGATGGCGACGTTGCCGTTGCCGACGATCGCCGCCGCGCGCACGTTCAGGTCGGGCGCCAGGTCGGCTTGATCGGGATGGCCGTTGTACCAGCCGACGAAGGCGAAGGAGCCGACGACGCCCGGCAGGTCCTCGCCCGGGATGCCGAGCCGGCGGTCGCGCGGCGCCCCCACCGCGAGCACCACCGCGTCGTAGAGCGCGCCGAGTTCCGCCACCGTCGCGTCGCGCCCGACCGTGACATGGCCGAGGAAGCGGACGCCGTCCTTCTGCGCGGTTCGCTCGAACACCCGCAGCACCGCCTTGGTGCCCTGGTGGTCGGGCGCGACGCCGAAGCGCACCAGGCCGAAAGGCGTCGGCAGCCGGTCGATGATGTCGATCCGGCAGCCGGGAATCTTGCGCGCCAGCGCCTCGGCGGCATAGAAGCCGGCCGGTCCCGATCCGACGATGGCGATGCTGCGGCTCATGGGGTGCGTTCCTGCGGGCCGGAACCTTCCACGACGGCCGGGCGATTGCAACGGAATCCGCCGCTGCCCGGTTTGCGCCGGCCGCGGCTCGGCTATAATGAATGCGTCGAGGACGTTTTCCCGGGACCAGCGAGCGATGACCAAGGAATTCCACGATCATGTCGCCGATCTGCTGGCGCCGCTCGGCGCCATCGGCCTGCGCAGCATGTTCGGCGGCGCCGGGGTCTATTGCCGGGGCGTGATGTTCGGCCTCATCGCCGGCGACGTGCTCTACTTCAAGGTCGACGAGGCCAACCGCGGCGACTACGAGCGGGCGGGCGCGCAGCCGTTCAGCTACGAATCGGGCCGCGGCAAGCGGGTGGTGATGAGCTATTTCGAGGTGCCGGCGCGGCTGTTCGAGGAGCGCCCCTCGCTGCTCGACTGGGCGGCGAAGGCGCTGGAGGCGGCGTTGCGGGCGCGCCAGCCGCGCACCGAGCGGCGCCGGGTCGCGGTGCGCCGCTGATGAACGAGCTGTTCCGCATCCGCCGCGCCCGCCGGACCGAGGCGCTGGCGATCGCGCGCGTGCACGTGGCGAGCTGGGAGGAGGCCTATCGCGGCATCATCCCGGCCGACACGCTGAGCCGCTTCGACATCGCCAGCCGCGCCGCCATGTGGCAGCGCGTCCTGCAGAGCTCGGCCGACGTCTGGGTGGCGACCGAGGACGACCTGGTGATCGGCTTCGTCGAGGCGCGTGGCGACGAGGTCAGCGTGCTCTATCTCCACCCGGGCTGGTGGCGGCTGGGCATCGGCCGCATGCTGCTGCGCCGCGCGCTGCGCCGCATCGGCGCCGCCGGGTTCCCGCTCGCACATCTCTGGGTGCTGGTCGACAACAAGGACGCGCGGTCCTTCTACGCGCGCCTCGGCGGCGAGCCCGGCGAGAGCCGCCCGGTCGTGGTCGGCGGCCACCGCCTGACCGAGATGCGCTACACCTTCAAGCTGCCCGTCCCGGCGCGCTGACGCGCCGGTGGCAAGCTTCCCGTCCCGGGGCGCCGAGGCGCGCTTGTCCGCCGTCAGCGCCCTTGGAACTTCGCCGGCCGCTTCTGCAGGAAGGCGGCGACGCCCTCGGCGAAATCGGCGCTGCGGCCGGCGATGCGCTGCAGGTCGCGCTCGAGGTCAAGCTGCTCGTCGAGCGTGTTCTGCCAGGACTGCGCCAGCGCGCGGCGGATCAGGCCGAGCCCGGCGGTCGGCCCGGCGGCCAGCCGCGCGGCGATGGCGCGCGCCTCGGCCACGAGCTGGTCGTCGTCGACGCATTTCCAGATCAGGCCCCACTCGGCCGCGGTCTCGGCGGCGAGCTTCTCGCCGAGCAGCGCCATGCCGGCGGCGCGGGCACGGCCGATCTGGCGCGGCAAAAACCAGGTGCTGCCGGCGTCCGGCACCAGGCCGATGTTGCAGAAAGCCTGCAGGAAGCTGGCCGAGCGCGCGGCGAGGATGATGTCGCAGGCCATCGCCAGGCTCATGCCGGCGCCGGCGCAGGGGCCGTTGACCGCGGCGACCGTCGGCATGGGCAATGCGCGCAGGGCGCGGATCAGCGGGTTGTAGTTCCGCTCGAGCGATTCGCCGAGGTCGACCGGTTTGCCCTCGGCCGCCGCCGCCCGCTGGCTCAGGTCGGCGCCGGCGCAGAAGCCCCGGCCCGCGCCGGTCACGATCAGGCAGCGCGCGCCGCTGCCCCCGACTTCTTTCAGCGCGGCGCGCAGGTCGGCGTGCATCCGGTCGGTGAAGGCGTTGAGCCGTTCGGGGCGGTTCAGCGTCAGGCTGGCTATGTCGCCGGCGACGTCGAGCAGGACCGTTTCGTAGGGCATGACGGCGACAGGAAGAGGTTGACGGGACGGTGATGATATCTTGCCGCTGGCGGCGGCGCAGCCGCTGCGGCGGTCAGGAATCGACCGCGATGCCGGCCAGGCGCAGCCCCTCTATCACGGCATCGAAATCGGCCGGGTTCTTGTAGGGCAGCACGCGGCGGCGCTGGGCGAGCGAGTAGGCCGGGTTGAAGCGCAGCGCGTCGCGCCAGGCGGCGCGGCCCTCCTCGGCGCGGCCGAGCCGGCCGTAGCAGGCGGCGAGCAGCACCCGGCTGGCATCGGTGTCGGCGCTGCGCTCGATCCGCTGTTTGAGCGCCTCCGCCGCCGCCTCGTAGTCGCCGATGGCATAGAGCCCCTGGCCAAGGAAATGCAGGCAGGCGACGGGATAATGCGGGTCGAGACGCATCGCCTCGCGGATCGATTCCAGGCCCTCGGCGGACCGCCCCGCGTAGTGCAGCGAGACCCCGAGCAGCGCGTGCGCCTCGGCATAGCTCGGTTCGAGCGCGATCGCCCGCCCGGCCTCGTCGACGGCGATGTCGATCTCGCGCCGCCAGCACTGCACGACCCCGAGCACGAAATGCGCCATCGGATCGTCGCCGTCGAGCTCGACGGCGCGGCGCGCCAGCGCAAGCGCCGTCTCCTGGTGGCGTTCCGGCGCGTCGTCCCAGGCGTTGAGATAGATCAGGTTGTGGACCATGGCGAGGGCGCCGTGGGCGGCGGCGAAGGCGCCATCCAGCGCGATCGCGCGCTCCAGGCACGGCACCGCGGCCAAGGCGCCCTCGCGCGTGTGGCGCCACACCGCGTCGCGGCCCTTGAGGTAGAGCTCGTAGGCCTCGAGGTTGTCGGTGCCGTGGTGGCGCAGCCGGCGCCGCTCGTCGCCGCTGAGCCGGACCGCGAGCGCCGAGACGATGTTGCGCGTGAGCTCGTCCTGGACCGCGAAGATGTCGGTGAGGTCGCGGTCGTAGCGCTCCGCCCACAGGTGGCCGCCGGTCTGGCCGTCGATGAGCTGCGCGGTGACGCGCACCCGGCTCGCCGCCCTGCGCACGCTGCCCTCGAGCACATGGCCGACGCCGAGCTCGCGCGCCACCTGGGCCACGTTCACGGCGCGGCCCTTGTAGGTGAAGCTGGAATTGCGCGCGATGACGAACAGGCCCGACAGCTTCGAGAGGTCGGTGATGATGTCCTCGCTGATGCCGTCGGCGAAATATTCCTGCTCGGCGTCGCCGCTCATGTTGTTGAACGGCAG
>CAYTWJ010000216.1:0-5966 GCA_964442055.1 uncultured Rhodospirillaceae bacterium
ATCGAGGTGCGGTTGCCGGGAATGCCGCCGATGCAGTGCTTGTCGACCACCGGCCGCTCGCGCCAGGCCAGCCGGGCGCCGACCGCCGCCATGGCATGGGTCAGGCTCAGCACCTCCTCGGTGGTCATGAAGCTCGCCGAGGAGATCAGGAAGGCGGCGATCTCCATCTTGGAATAGCGGTTGGCGGCGATGTCGCGGATGATCGCGGCGTAGTCGGCGGCCGCGAGCGTGCGGCCGAGAATCTTCGCGCGCACGGCCTCGAGGCTCGCCGGCGGGGTCGCATGCGCGACCTCCACCTCGGCGCCCTCGGGCAGGCCGAGCTGGCGGAAGCTCTGCTCGGCGAGGCCGAGCTCGTCGGGGCTGAGCAGGGCACCGTTGTCGACGATGTTGAGCGTGGCCAGGATGTGCCGCCCCTGGCCGGCGACCTCGATCTTGGCCAGGGCCTGGAACTCCTCCGCCCGGTAGAGCGGACAGGCGCGCGAGAGATATGCGACGTTCTCGCGATAGGTATCAATGGCGACGCGCCGCAGCTTGAGCATGGCGGCGACGTTAACCGGGCGCGATGGCGGCGGCAACGGCGGCCGGCGCCGGCGGACTGCGCTCGTCGCTGACGATGCGGCCGTCGACCAGATGCACCCGGCGCTGGCACAGCGCGGCCAGGTCGAGATCGTGGGTGACCGTGACCACCGTCTTGCCGCCCTCGCTGGCCAGGCGGGCGAAGATGTCGAACACCAGCCGGCCGTTCTTGCTGTCGAGATTGCCGGTCGGCTCGTCGGCGAGGATGACCAGCGGCTCGTTGGCCAGCGCCCGGGCGATGGCGACGCGCTGGCGCTGCCCGCCGGACAGCTGGTCGGGGCGCTTCTTCAGCGAATCGCCGAGGCCGAGATCGGTGAGCACGGCCGAGGCGCGCTCGCGCATCGCCGCCTCGGCCAGCGCGCCGAGCTTGCGCATCGGCACCATGACGTTCTCGAGCACGCTGAACTCCGGCAGCAGGAAATGGAACTGGAAGACGAAGCCGAGCTTGACCAGGCGCAGCTTGGCCAGCGCTTCCTCGTCGAGCGGGCTGGTGTCCTCGCCGTCGAGCAGGATGCGGCCCTGCGTGGGCACGTCCAGGAGCCCGAGCAGGTAGAGCAATGATGACTTGCCCGAACCCGAGGGGCCGGTGATGGCGACGAATTCGCCGGCGTCGACCGTCAGGTCGATGTCGGCGACCAGCGTCACCGGCACCGGCCCCGGCAGCACGCGGGTCACGCCCTCGGCGACGACCACCGGGTGGCTCATGCCGCGCCCCTGAGGATGTCGACCGGGCGCAGCGCCGCCGCCTTGCGCGCCGGCAGGTAGGCGGCAAGCGTCGCCGCGGTGACGGCGAAGCCGCCGGCGACGGCGTAATGCCAGAGCGCGCGGTCCATCGGGATGCGCTGCACGTCGACCAGGCCACGCAGCTTGAATTCGATCGAACCCATGCCGTAGATGATGCCGAGCCCGATCAGCCAGCCGATCAGCGTGCCGGCGATGCCCACCAGGCCGCCTTCGAGCAGGAAGATGCGGCGGACATCGGCGCTGGCGAAGCCCATCGACTTGAGAATGGCGATATCGCGGGTCTTCTCGTAGACCACCGTCGAGATGATGTTGTAGATGCCGAAGCTCGCCACCACCAGGATGGCGCTGACGATGCTGTACATGATGATATTGCGGATCACCAGCAGGGCCAGGAAGTCCTCGTTGGCCTCCTGCCACGATTCGCTGCGGTAACGGTAGCGCCGCTCGATGTCGGCGGCGAGGTCGCGCGCCGCCTGGTAGTCATCGAGGCGGATGCGGATCTGGTTGACGATATTGGGCCGCTCGAGCAGCACCTGGGTCTTGCGCAGCAGCGCATAGCTGGTGGAACGGTCCACCGCGGTCACGCCGGTACGGAAGATGCCGACGATCTTCATCTTCAGCACCACGCCGGTCGGCGCGGTGGCGCTGAGCGTGTCGCCGAGCTGCGCGCCGAGATCCTCGGCCAGCACGGCGCCAAGGATGATGCCGTTGGCCGCGGTCTGCAGGTCGGCGATCCGCCCCAGCACCATATCCTCGGCCAGCTTCGAGACGCGCGGCTCGCGCTCGATGTCGATGCCGGTGATCGAGGCCGCCTTGTCCTTGCTACCGAAGCGCAGGATGACCTGGCCGGTCAGCGCCGGGGCGACGGCGACGCCGCGCTGCTGCTCGAGCGCGGCGACGATGCCCGGCGCATCCTTGATGCCGCGCACGATCTCGCGCGGCTTGGCGCTGCGCAGCTCAACCGCGCCGCCGCCGAAGAGGCGCGCCACCGGCTGCAGCGGCGGGCTGCGGAACTCGTCCTTGATGACGATGTGCGGCGCGGTGTCGACCAGCCGGTTGACGAGGTCCTGCTGCGAGCCGTTGAGCATCGACGAGGCGCCGATGAAAAAGCCGACGCCCAGCGCGACGCCGAGGATCGACACCACGCTCTGCCGCCGGCGCGTCAGCAGGTGGGTAGCAGCGACCTCGAGGGCGATGGCCACGATCAGGAGCCGGCGGCGGCGCGCGGCCGCACCCGCGCCCCGTCCTTGAGCCGCGGCGGCGGATCGACCACCACCAGCTCGCCCGGCTCGAGGCCGCGCAGCACCTCGATGCGTTGCGCGCCGACCACCCCGGTCTCGACCGGGCGGGCACCGGCGCGGCCGTCCTCGACGACGAAGACGCGACCATTGCGCAGCGCCGTCGCCGGCACCAGCGCCGCCTCCCGGGTCTCGCGCACGACGATATTGACTTCGGTGGTCATGCCGATGCGCAGCGGCGTGTCGGCCGGCAGCGTCACGCGCACCCGGTAGGTGCGGTTGACCGGGTCGCCCTTCGGCGTGATCTCCTGCACCGTGCCATCGAGCACGCTGCCGGGGAAGGCATCGGCGCGGATCAGCACCTTCTGGCCGACGCGCACCAGCGGGATGTCGTCCTCGTCGACATCGGCGGTGATCCAGAGCGGCGCGGTCGCGCCGACCCAGTAGAGCACGGTGCCTTCGCGCACCGTTTCGCCCGGCTCGCCGTCCTTGCGCAGCACGATGCCGGCGAGCGGGCTCAGCAGCGTCATGTCGGCGAGATGCTTCTGTGCGCCGGCAAGCGCGGCGCGGCTCTGGTTGAGCTCGCTCACCGCCTGGTCGTAGATCTGCTGGCTGGCGGCGCCGGTCTCGCGCAAACGCGCGTAGCGGCGGACCTGCTCCTCGAGGTAGCGGATGCGCGCCTCGAGCTCGGCGACGCGCGCCTTGGCCTCGCGGTCGTCGAGGCGGGCGAGAACGGCGCCGGCCTCGACGGTCTGGCCCTCCTCGGCCTCCATGGCGACGATGCGCCCGGTGGTGACGGGGCCGATCTTCGCCCACTGCACCGGCTCGACCACGCCGGTGGCGTAGACCGCCTGCACCGCCGGGCCGGTCGAGACGGCGGCGACCTCGACGACCGGATAGAGGCCCTGCAGCAGCAGGAAGCCCCCCGCCGCGGCCGCCGCGAGCAGCGCGGCGCTGATAGCCAAGGCCTTGAGGCGCATGCCGGAATTCTCCCCGGCCCAGAGAGTGGGGCTTTTCCGCGCCGGCGGCAAGGCGCCGATCCGCCGCGGCCGGCGCCTCGGCGCTAGTGAAAGTACCGCCCTTCGGGGAAGGCGTCGCGCGGATCGTGGCCGGGACGGCGCACCTCGTCGGCGCGGGCCATCGCGGCGGCGATGTCGGGCGGCGCCGTTGCCAGTTGGCGCAAAAGCCCGCTGCGGTCGGCGAGTTGCTCGGCGATAACGTGGATGACGATGCCCTCGCGCTGCAGCCGGCCGCGCACCGCCAGGAGTCGCGCCGCCAGCACGGTGCGGCGGAAGCGCTCGAACACCTTGGGCCAGACGATGATGTTGG
Organism: uncultured Rhodospirillaceae bacterium; assembly: GCA_964442055.1. Classification (GTDB taxonomy): domain Bacteria; phylum Pseudomonadota; class Alphaproteobacteria; order Ferrovibrionales; family Ferrovibrionaceae; genus CAYTWJ01. The sequence goes on from CAYTWJ010000216.1 coordinate 3,888, forward strand.
CGACGCCGGTCTCGTCCTCGAGGGTGGCGAAGATGACGCCGCCCGCCGTGCCCGGGCGCTGGCGCACCAGCACCAGGCCGGCGACGGTGAGGCGCGCGCCGTCGCGCATGTGCGCGAGTTCGGCGGCGGGAACGGCGCCCTCGCCCGCCAGCGCGCCGCGCAAGAGGGCGAGCGGGTGCGCCTTGAGCGAGAGGCGCAAGGTGGCGTAATCGGCCAGCACCTCCTCGCCGAGCGGCGCCAAGGGCAGCGTCACCGCCGGCTCGGCCAGCACGTCGGCCGGCGGCAGGTTGGAGCCGGCCGCGCCGCGCACGGCGGCGTGGGCGAAAAGCGGCAGCGGCAAGAGCTCAAGGCCCTGCACCGTCCACAAGGCGGCGCGGCGGTCGAGGCCGAGCGAGCGGAAGGCGTCGGCCGCCGCCAGCGCCTCAAGCGCGGCGCGGGACAGCCCGGCGCGACCGGCGAGCTCGGCGGCCGTGGCATAACCCTCGCCGCGCGCGGCGACGAGGCGCGCCGCCTTGGCCTCGCCGAGGCCCTTGATCTCGCGCAGGCCGAGCCGCAGCGCGACCCGCGCCCCCTCGTCCTCCAGCGTCGCATCCCAGTCGCTGGCGTTGACGTCGATGGGGCGCACCTCGACGCCGTGCTCGCGCGCGTCGCGCACGATCTGCGCCGGGGCATAGAAGCCCATCGGCTGGCTGTTGAGCAGGGCGGCGGCGAAGGCGGCCGGATAGTGCCGCTTCAGCCAGGCCGAGACATAGACCAGCAGCGCGAAGCTGGCGGCATGGCTTTCGGGAAAGCCGTATTCGCCGAAGCCCTCGATCTGCTGGAAGCAGCGCTCGGCGAACTCGCGCGCATAGCCGCGCGCCGTCATGCCCTCGACCAGCTTGCGCCGGAAGGTGTGGATGGTGCCGACCTTGCGGAAGGTGGCCATGGCGCGGCGCAGCCGGTCGGCCTCGGAGGGGGTAAAGCCGGCGGCGACGATGGCGATGCGCATCGCCTGCTCCTGGAAGAGCGGCACGCCGAGGGTCTTACCCAGCACCTCGGCGAGCTCGGCCGAGGGGAAGTCGACCGCCTCCTCGCCGCTGCGCCGGCGCAGATAGGGATGGACCATGTCGCCCTGGATCGGGCCGGGGCGGACGATCGCCACCTCGATGACCAGGTCGTAGAAGCAGCGCGGCTTGAGCCGGGGCAGCATGCTCATCTGGGCGCGGCTTTCGACCTGGAACACGCCGATCGAATCGGCCCGGCAGAGCATGTCGTAGACCGCCGGGTCCTCAGCCGGCACGGCGGCGAGATCGAGCCGGCGGCCGTGATGGCGCCCGATCAGCGCGAAGGCCTTGGCGATGCACGTGAGCATGCCGAGGGCGAGGATATCGATCTTGAGGATGCCGAGGGCGTCGAGATCGTCCTTGTCCCATTCGATCACCGTGCGCTCGGGCATGGCGGCGTTCTCGATCGGCACCACCTCGGACAGCGGTCCGCGGGTGATGACGAAGCCGCCGACATGCTGCGACAGGTGGCGCGGGAAGCCGATCAGCTCGCGCGCCAGCGCCAGCGCACGGGCGAGCCGCGGCTCGCGCGGATCGAGGCCGCTTTCGCGGACATGGCGGTCGGCGATGTCGTCGCCGTCCCAGCCCCAGATGGTGCGGCTGAGCGCGGCGACGGCGTCGAGCGACAGGCCGAGCGCCTTGCCGACGTCGCGGATGGCGCTCTTCGGCCGGTAGCAGATCACGGTGGCGGCGAGGCCGGCGCGGTCGCGGCCGTACTTGCCGTAGACGTACTGGATCACCTCCTCGCGCCGCTCGTGCTCGAAGTCGACGTCGATGTCGGGCGGCTCGTTCCGCTCACGGCTCACGAAGCGCTCGAAGAGCATGTCCGAGCGCACCGGGTCGACGGCCGTGATCCCGAGGCAGTAGCAGGCCGCCGAGTTCGCGGCCGACCCCCGCCCCTGGCAGAGGATCCCCCGCCCGCGGGCGTGCTCGACGATGTCGTGCACCGTGAGGAAGTAGTGCTCGTAGCGCAGCTCCTCGATGATCGCGAGCTCGTGCGCGAGCTGCGCCTCGACCCTCGGCGGGACGCCGGCGG
>CAYTWJ010000217.1:0-5962 GCA_964442055.1 uncultured Rhodospirillaceae bacterium
GACAGAAGCCGTGGCTGCTGGTGTTCAGCGTGCTCTGCGTCGCCGCCAGCGCGACCGACATACGCCGCGCCTCGGCCGCCACCTGCGAGCCGTAGATGGCGACCAGGCCCATGCCGAGGATCAGCGCCGCCCACACCGCGAACAGGTAGAACAGCGGCAGGGCGAAGCCCGGCTCCGGCCAGGGCAGCGGCAGATGCCAGAACGCGAGCAGCGTGATGCAGAGGAAGGCCAGCCCGCCGAGCAGGATCGTGCTGATCTGGCGCAGGATGGTGGCCGAGATCGTGACCGGCACCAGCACCAGCAGGGCGAACGGGTTTTCGAGCCCGCCGGTGAGATAGAGCAGGCCGGCGAGCTGCACGATGTCGAAGGCGAGGTAAAGCGCCGCGCCGCCGTCGGAGAGCCGGGTCGATGACGGGTAGAGCAGGAAGAGCGCGACATTGAGCGCAGCCGAGACGCCGACCACGCTGAGCGTCGCGCCCAGCGGCAGGCGGAAATCGAGCCCGTAATGCACGAGCAGCAGCGTCAGCGTCTGGCCGATCACCGCGATCCAGCGGATGGCGACCAGCGTCTGCAGCCGCACCCGGCCGGCATGGCCGACGCGGCGGCCGACGAAGCCGCGCCCGGCATCGGCCCCGCCCCCCGCCTGCACCGGCGCCAGCGCGTCGCGCAGGCCCAGCGCCAGGTCGAGCCAGTTGGGACGCGGGATCATCGCCCGGGAGTGGCGGCGCCTAGGCCGCGCCCCGCTGCGACCAGTAGGGCGCGCGCAGCTCGCGCTTGAGGATCTTGCCGATGCTCGACCGCGGCAGGGCGTCGCGCAGCTCCACCGCGCTGATGCGCTGCGCCTTGCCCAGCCGCTCGTTCGCCCAGGCGCGCAGCTCTTCCGTGTCGACGCGCCTCCCCGCCCTGGGCACGACCAGCGCCAGCGGCGTCTCGCCCCACTGCTCGCTCGGCACGCCGATCACCGCGGCCTCGGCCACCGCCGGGTGGCCCATCAACACCGCCTCGAGATCGGCGGCGTAGATGTTGAAGCCGCCCGAGATGATCATGTCCTTCTTGCGGTCGAGCAGGGTGAGGAAGCCGTCCTCGTCGAAGCGCCCCATGTCGCCGGTGCGCAGGTAGAGCCGCCCCTCGGCGTCGTGCCAGGCCATCGCGTCGGTCTGGTCGCGGCGCTTGTAATAGCCGGTCATCATGGTGGGCGCGCGGCCGACGATCTCGCCGGTCTCGCCGCGCGCCAGCTCGCGCCCCGCCTCGTCGACGATGCGCACGTCGCAGTTCTCGGCCGGGCGGCCGACCGTGTGCAGCTTGTCGGGGTAGGCGCCGGCGTCGAGGATGCAGGTCGCGCCGCCTTCGGTCAGGCCGTAGATCTCGACCAGCCGGCCGGGCCAACGGTCGAGCAGCGCGCGCTTGACGCCGGCGTGCAGCGGCGCGCTGGTCGACAGCTTCATGCGGAAGCTCGAGAGGTCGAAGCGGTCGAAATCGGGATGCGCCAGGATGCGCTGGTACTGCACCGGCACCAGCATGGCGTGGGTGGCGCGCTCGCGTTCGGCCAGCGCCAGAAAGCCGGCGACGTCGAACTTGGGCATCAGCACCGCGCGCCCGCCGCCGGCGAGGGTCGGCAGCAGCGACACCAGCGTGGTGTTGGAATAGAGCGCAGTCGAGACCAAGGTCACGCAATCCTCGGCGAAGCCGAACGCGGCCATGCGGCCGAGCTGGTAGGCGCGCATGCCGTGGCTGTGCAGGATGCCCTTGGGCGCCCCGGTGGTGCCCGAGCTGTAGATGATGTTGAAGTCGTCGCCCGGCGCGATCGGCACCGCGGGGTCGCTGTCGGCCGCCGCCGCCAGCCAGTCTTCGTAGGCCGTCCAGCCCGGCGCGGCGAAGTCGAAGGCGATGCGCCCGCCCGGCGCGATATTGCTCAGCCGCCCGGCGACCGGCTCGACCAGGGGGCGCATCGCCTCGGCAAGCAAGAGCGCCTTGGCGTCCGAATCCTCGATCATCAAAGCGAGCGTCTCGGGCGCCGCCATGGTCGACAGCGGCACCGCGCAGGCGCCGGCGCGCAATGTGCCGATGAAGGCCTCGACATATTCGATCGACGGAGCGGCGAGCATCGCCACCTTGTCGCCCCGGCCGATGCCGAGGGTTCGAAGCGCGTTGGCGACGCGGCTGACGCGGCGGTCGAATTCCGCCGAGGTCAGCGTCCGCCCGGCGCAGCCCAGCGCGCGGGAAGCGGGCCGGGCGCGGGCATGGTCGGCGATCAGGCGGCCGAGGTCGCGAAACGGCGCGGCGCTCGCGGCGGCGGTCATGGCGGTCCCTCCCGGATACTGCCGCTGGCATAGCACGCCGCGCCGGCGTCTTGAACCGCCGCGAATCGCCCGCCGCGCCGCCGGCTGGTCAAGGCGCGGCCAAGCGGCCATATTCGGCCGATGGACGAAGCCGCCATCGAGGCCCGCAACCTGCAAAAGCGCTTCGGCGACGTCGTCGCCGTCGCCGACGTGACCTTCGGTGTCGCCCAGGGCAGCGTCGCCGCGCTCTTGGGCGGCAACGGCGCCGGCAAGACCACGACCATCGCCATGCTGCTCGGCCTGCTGCTGCCGAGCGCGGGCAGCGTGCGGGTGCTGGGCGAGGACATGCTGCGCCACCGCCACCGGGTGCTGCCGCGGATGAACTTCTCCTCGCCCTATGTCGACCTGCCGCACCGGCTGACCGTGCGCCAGAACCTCGAAGTCTATGCCCGCCTCTACGGCCTAGACCGGGCGCGCGAGCGCGTCGCCGCCATCGCCGCCGAGCTCGAGGTCGCCGCCCTGCTCGACCGCCCGGTCGGCCAGCTCTCGTCGGGCCAGCGGACCCGGGTGGCGCTGGCCAAGGCGCTGGTCAACGAGCCGGACGCGCTGTTCCTCGACGAGCCGACCGCCTCGCTCGACCCCGACACCGCCGACTGGGTGCGCGGCTGGCTCGACCGCTATCGCCGGCGCACCGGCGCCACCCTGCTCATCGCCTCGCACAACATGGCCGAGGTCGAGCGGCTGTGCGACGACGTGCTGATGATGCGCGAAGGCCGCATCGTCGACCGCGGCGCGCCCGAGGCGCTGCTCGCCCGCTACGGCCGCGCCAACCTCGAAGAAGTCTTCCTCGACATCGCCCGCGGCCGCGGCCGCGGCGCCGAGCTCAAGCGCGCCGGCTGAGACGATGGCCATCGCGCGCGCCAATCCCGCCTTCAGCCCGCGCCGCATCGCGGCGATGGTGATGCGCTACTGGTACGTGCTGCGCGGCTCCTGGCCGCGCATCGCCGAGCTCGCCTACTGGCCGACCGTGCAGATGGTCATGTGGGGCTTCATGACGCAGTTCCTGGCCACCCAGACCAGCTACGTCGCCCAGGCCTTCGGCGTGCTTCTGTCGGCGGTGCTGCTCTGGGACGTGCTGTTCCGCGGCCAGCTCGGCGTCTCGCTGTCGCTGTTCGAGGAGATGTATTCGCGCAATTTCGGCCATCTCTTCGTCAGCCCGCTCCGGCCCTACGAGCTGGCGGCGGCGATGATGACGATGAGCCTGATCCGCACGCTGCTCGGCATCGTGCCGGCCTCGCTGTTCGCGATCGCCTTCTTCGAGTTCTCGGTCTATTCGCTCGGCCTGTCGCTGGCGGCGTTCTTCCTCAACCTGATCGTCTTCGGCTGGGCGATCGGCCTCGCGGTGTCGGGGCTGGTGATCCGCTACGGGCTCGGCGCCGAGAACCTGGCCTGGGCGGCGATCTTCGCGCTGCTGCCGGTCAGCGCGGTCTATTACCCGGTCTCGGTGCTGCCCGGCTGGCTGCAGGCGGTGGCCTGGGCGATGCCGCCGGCCTACGTGTTCGAGGGCATGCGCGGCGTGCTGGTGCTGCACGAGGTACGCTTCGACCTGATGGCCGCGGCGGTGGCGCTCAACGCCGTCTATCTGGCCGCCGGCGTGCTCGCCTTCCTCGGCTATTTCCGCATCGCCCGCCGCCACGGCCTCTTGCTGCAGCAGGGCGAGTAGGCTCAGTTTCCCGGCCAGCGCCTGAGCGCGCGGGTCTCGCCGATGCGCATCAGCCAGGCCCGCGCCTCGTCGAGCCCGGCCGCGGCGGCGGCGGCGCGGAAGCGCGCCGGCGGCTCGAACGGGGGCTCGTCGGTGAGCACCACCGTGCCCCAGTGCATGGCGACGATCACCCCGGCGCCGAGATCGAGGCCGAGCCGCACCGCCTCCTCCGGCGTGGTGTGGTGGGCTTCCATGATGCTGCGCGGCTCGTAGGCGCCGATCGGCAGCAGCGCCAGGTCGAAGGGGCCGTAGCGGTGGCCGATGTCGCGGAAGACCGGGCCGTAGCCGGTATCGCCGGCGAAATAGACCCTGATGCCGTCGGCCTCGAGCGCGAACGAAGCCCACAGCGTGCGGTTGCGGTCCCACGGCTTGCGCCGCGACCAGTGCACGGCCGGGAGCGCGGTGACCGCAAGGCGGCCGAGCTCGATCCGGTCGTGCCAGTCGACCTCGTGCACCCGCGTGAAGCCGCGCCGGAGCATGAACGGCTTGAGCCCGAGCGGCACGATCGCGCGCATCCGCTCCCGGCCGGGCAGGCGCGCCAGCGTCGCGGCGCAGAGATGATCGTAGTGATTGTGCGAGATCACCAAGAGGTCGATCGGCGGCAGGCCCTCGGGCGGCAGCGGCGGGGGAACGAAGCGGCGGGGGCCGAAGCGCGCCAAGGGCGAGGCATAGTCGCCGAGATAGGGGTCGAGCAGCACGGTCTGGCCGCCCAGGCGCAAGAGGAAGGCGGCATGGCCGAGCCAGGTCAGCGCATCATTGCCGTCGTGCGCCGCCAGCCCGGCGCGAGTCGCGGACTCGTCGAGGGCGTGGCCCGGCGGCAGCGCCGGCGCGGCCGCGCCGTTGACCACGCGGCGCCAGACGAAGCGCCAGTACTCGGCCTGGCCCGGCCGATGCGCGGGGCTGCCCGGCGGGTTGCGAAAGCCGCCTGTCGCGTGGTGGGACGGCTTGCCGTCGCTGCGCATCGAATCGCCCATGGCCTCCACAGATAGGCCGGCCCATCCGCCTTTGCCAGTGGGGCGCCGGCCGGCTATGGTTGCCGCCGGGCGGCGCCCGCCGCCGGCCGCCGCAGAATGCCGGAGTCGACCATGCCGAAACTCAAGTTGACCGCCTGTTTCCTGCTGCTTTGCGGGGCGCTCGCCGGCGCGATGGCGCCGGCCCCGCCGGCGCGGGCGCAAACCAGCGACGAGCAGGCCCTGGTCGAAAAGGCACGGCTCACCGTCGAATCCTTCGCCCGCCAGTCGGACATGGGCGACATGCGCCGCAAGCTGGCGCGGGCGCGCGGGGTCTTCGTCGTGCCGCAGATGCTCAAGGCCGGCTTCATCATCGGCGGCGAGGGCGGCAGCGGCGTGCTGCTCGCCCGCAACCCCGAGAGCGGCGAATGGAGCGCGCCCTCGTTCTTCACCATGGGCGCGGGCTCGATCGGCCTGCAGATCGGCGCCGAGGCTTCCGAAGTGGTGCTGGTGATCATGACCAGCCGCGGCCTCAACGCGATCCTGCGCAACGAGTTCAAGCTCGGCGCCGACGCCTCGATCGCGGTCGGGCCGATCGGCAAGGGCGTCGAGGCGGGGACCAGCGCCACCGATCTCGAGGCCGATGTCTTCTCCTATTCGCGCAGCCAGGGCCTGTTCGGCGGCGTCTCGCTCGAAGGCGCGGTCATCAAGGCGCGCCATTCCTGGAACCAGAGTTATTACGGGCGGGCGGTGACGCCGCGCGAGATCGTGCTCGGCAACGCGGTCAGCGCCGGCGGGGCCGAGGCGCTGCGCCGCGCGCTGCGGGCCGCCGAGCTGCGCTGAAGCGGCTCGTCCCTCACCCGCCATTGCCGCGCCGCTGCGCGGCGAGGATCCGCCCGAGCAGCTCGACCGAGCCGCGCCCGGTGACGGCCAGGCCGTGGGCGCGCTGGAAGCTCTCGATGCTTGCCGCT
>CAYTWJ010000218.1:0-5954 GCA_964442055.1 uncultured Rhodospirillaceae bacterium
GCGCCATCAGCACGTTGAGCGCCGCCTCGGTGGTGCCGCCGGGGCTGGTCACGTTGCGGCGCAGCTCGGCGGCGCTTTCGCTGGCGCGGAAAGCCAGCTCGCCGGCGCCGCACACCGTGGCGCGGGCGAGGCGCAGCGCCAGATCGGGCGCCAGCCCGACCGCCGCGCCCGCTTCGGCCAGATATTCGATCAGCAGAAAGACATAGGCCGGCCCCGATCCCGAGACCGCGGTCACGGCATCGATCTGGCTCTCGTCCTCGACCCAGCCGACCTCGCCCACCGCCGCGAGCAGGTCGTGGCAGGCCTGGCGCTGGGCGGGGGCGACGTTGCGGTTGGCGCAGGCGATGGTGATGCCGCGTCCGACCGCGGCCGGGGTGTTGGGCATCGCCCGCACGATCGCCGCCTCGGCACCGAACAGGCGCTCGAACCCGGCGATGGTGCGCCCTGCGGCGATCGAGAGAAAGCAGGCCGAGCCGGCGAAGCGGTGATAGGGCGCCGCAGCCTCGTCCATCGTCTGCGGCTTGACGGCGAGCAGGATCACCGCCGGCTCGAGCGCGGCCGGCAGTTCGGCCGCATCGGCAACGACCCGCACGCCTAGACCGCTTGCCGCCCGCGCCTGCGCAGGCCCGGGCTCGACCACCGTCACCTCCGCCGCCGGCAGGCCGCGCTCCAACCAGCCGCGCAGCAGCGCAGACCCCATTTTGCCGCAGCCCACCAGGACGATGGGGCCGCGCCGCCCGGTCATGCTTCGCCGGCCGTCTCGATCATCGACGCGGCGATGGCGTCCTCGGGCGACTTGCCGCCCCAGATAAGGAACTGGAAGGCGGGATAGAACCGCTCGCATTCGCTGAGCGCGATCTCGACCAGGTCCTCGATCTGCTCCGAGGTCGCGCCCGGCCCGCCGCGCAGCAGCATGGCGTGGCGGAAGACCACCAGGCCCTCGTCGGTCCACAGGTCGAAATGGCCGATCATGACCTTCTCGTTGACCAGCACCAGCAGCGAATGCATGTCGCGCCGGCGCGGCCCCGGCACCTTCATGTCGAAGGCGCAGGAGAACTGCAGCGCGCCAAGCTCCTCGCGCCAGGAAAACCAGAGCTGGTACTCGCAGAAATTGCCGCCGAGGCCGACCGTCAGTTCGTCCTCGCCCTGCCGGTCGAAGGGCCATTCGTGCTCGCTCACAAGCTGCTCGACCAGGTCGAGCGGGTTCGACCGGGCGACTTCGGAACTGGTCATCAATAGCGGCATGGCGATCTACTCCCGAGAGATCACGGCGAGGTCAGTCTGAGGCGGTGGGAGACAGCCGGCCGGAGCGTCCGCCAGGGACGGTTGGCCATAGATGTTGGTGTTGCACGTAACCGAACACCATAGATTTAGACTAAGTAAGCGGGAGTCGGCGCGCAAGCGCCGATTTGCGACCGAAGCGATTTTCTGGTGGATAAGCGGCGGCGGCCGGCGCCGCCGTCAGCCCTCGCCGGCCGTCTCTTCGCCCGAGGCCGTGCCGGCACGCCGGCGCCTGCTCTTCGCCGCCAGGGCGGCCTCGAGCTCGGCGACGCGCCGGGCGAGGCGCTCGTTCTCGCCGCGCGCCGCCGCCGCCATCGCCTTCACCGCATCGAACTCGTCGCGGCTGACCAGGTTCATCTGCGCCAGCAGACGCTCGAGCTGCTGTCTGACCAGCAGGTCGGCCTCTTCCCTGACGCCCTGCAGCGCGCCGAGCGCGCCGGTGGCGAGCTTGGCGAGATCGTCGAGCAGGCGGTTGTCGGTCTGCATGGGCGGCTCCGGGTCGCGGGACAGACGCACTATGACCGCCGGCAGCGCCAGCGGCAAGCCGAGGGGCCCACCTGGGGACGCCGCCTTGCCCGGCCTCAGCCCGGCTCCTATAAAGGCGCACCCATGCCGCTCCCCCTGACGCTCCCGGTCATCCCCTTTCCCGCCATCGATCCGGTGCTGATCGAGATCGGGCCGTTCGCCGTGCGCTGGTATGCGCTTGCCTATATCGCGGGCCTGGTGCTCGGCTGGTGGCAGATGGTGCGCATGGCGCGCGCGCCCGGCGCCGCGGTCTCGGACCGGCAGGTCGACGATTTCCTGCTCTGGGCCACCCTCGGCGTCGTGCTGGGCGGCCGCCTCGGCTACGTGCTGTTCTACAAGCCGGGCTACTATCTCGGCCACCCCGTCGAGGCGCTCTATGTCTGGCAGGGCGGCATGTCCTTCCACGGCGGCCTGATCGGCGTCGTCGCCGCCATCCTGCTGTTCGCGCGCCAGCGTGGCATCCGCCCCCTGGCCTTGAGCGACATGATCGCCTGCGTCGCGCCGATCGGCCTCTTCTTCGGCCGCATCGCCAATTTCATCAACGGCGAGCTGTGGGGCCGACCGGGCGACGTGCCCTGGGCGGTGGTGTTCCCCGGCGCCGGCCCCGAGCCGCGCCATCCGAGCCAGCTCTACGAGGCGGCTTTGGAAGGCCTCGTCCTCTACCTTCTGCTCAACGGCCTGCACCGGCTGACGCCCGTCGCCGCCAGGGAAGGCATGCTCACCGGCATCTTCCTGGCCGGCTACGCCCTGGCCCGCATCACCGGCGAGTTCTTCCGCCAGCCCGACGCCCATCTCGGCTTTCTCTTTGTCGGCGCGACCATGGGCCAACTCCTGTCGCTGCCGGTGCTGGCCGCGGGTCTGTGGCTGATGCGGCGCGCCCGCGCCGCCGCGCGGTGACGCTGGCCGACCACCTTGCCCGCCTGATCGCCCTCGAGGGGCCGATCACCGTCGCCCGCTTCATGGGCGAAGCGCTCTTGCATCCGCGCCACGGCTACTACCAGGGCCGCGATCCCTTCGGCGCCGCCGGCGACTTCGTCACCGCGCCGGAAATCAGCCAGATATTCGGCGAGCTGATCGGCCTCTGGTGCGCCGAGCTGTGGCGGCTGATGGGCGAGCCGGCGGCGCTTCGGCTGGTCGAGCTTGGGCCCGGACGCGGCACGCTGATGGCCGACGCGCTGCGCGCCGCCCGCCTCGTGCCCCGCTTCCGCAACGCGCTCAGCATCCATCTGGTCGAGGCCAGCGCCAGCTTGCGGGCGCGCCAGCAAGCCGTCCTCGCGGGAACGGGCGCCTCGTGGCACGAACGCTTCGCCGAGGTGCCACCCGGCCCGCTCGTCCTCGTCGCCAACGAATTCTTCGACGCCCTGCCCGTGCGCCAGTTCGTCAAGCAGGCGGATGGCTGGCACGAGCGGCTGGTCGACCGCGACCCGGCGGGGGGCTTGCGCTTCGTGCTGGCCCGCGACCGCCTGCCGGAGGGCGACCTGCTGCCCGCGATGTCGGCCGTGGCGCCGCCGGGCAGCGTGATCGAGGTCTCGCCGGCCCGGTCCGCCCTGGCGGGCGAGATCGCGGCGCGGCTGGCGGCGGAAGGCGGTGCGGCGCTGCTGGTCGATTACGGCCCGGCCGCGAGCGGCATCGGCGACAGCCTGCAGGCGGTGCGCGGCCACCGCCGCCACGACGTGCTGGCCGAGCCGGGCAGCGCCGACCTGACCGCCCACGTCGATTTCCAGGCCTTGGCGGAAGCAGCGCGGGGCGCCGGCGCCCGGGCGTTCGGCCCGCTCGCCCAGGGCGATTTCCTGCGCCGGCTCGGCATCGAGCGGCGCGCCGCGGCCTTGCGGGCGCGGGCGAGCCCGGCGCAGGCCTGCGACATCGACGCCGCGCTCGCCCGGTTGACCGATGCGGCAGCGATGGGCACCTTGTTCAAGGCGCTGGCGATCGCCGCCCCCGCCCTGCCTCCACCGCCCGGATTCGACGATGCAGATTCTCCAAAGCCCTGAGCTTGCCGCCATCCCCGGCGTCGGCCACGCCTTCTTCACCCGGCAGGGCGGCGTGTCGAACGGCATCTACGCCTCGCTCAATTGCGGACCCGGCTCGGACGACGACGCGGTGAAAGTGACGGCCAACCGTGCCACCGCCATGGGCTGGCTCAAACTCCCGGCCGCCGCTTTGTGCACGCTGCACCAGGTTCACGGTCGCGAGGTGATCACCGTCAACAGCCCGAACCTGCTCGAGCGGCGCCCGAAGGCCGACGGCATGGTGACCGCCGCGGCCGGCCTCGCCCTCGGCATTCTCACCGCCGACTGCGCCCCGGTCCTGTTCGCCGACCTGCACCGCGCGGTCATCGGCGCCTGCCACGCCGGCTGGCGCGGCGCGCTCGCCGGCGTCACCGACGCGACCGTCGAGGCCATGGAGCGGCTCGGCGCGCACCGCGATGCGATCGTTGCCGCGATCGGCCCGGCCATCGGCCCGACGTCCTACGAGGTCGGACCCGAATTTCCCGGCCGCTTCCTCGAACAGAGCCCGGCCAACGAGCTCTTCTTCAGCCCGAGCCGGCGGCCCGGCCATTTCATGTTCGATCTCGTCGGCTATCTGCGCGCCCGGCTGGGATCGTTCGGCGTCGCGCACGTCTCGGCCGTCGAGCGCGATACCTTTGCCGAGCCCGAGGTCTTCTTCAGCTACCGGCGCAGCATGCTCGTCGGCGAGCACGATTACGGTCGCCAGTTGTCGGCCATCGCGCTGGTGCCGCGAGCCTAGGAGCCGACGTGCCTTATCTCGCCATGTTCCTTGGCTTCCTGCTGCTTGGACTGCTGGTGAGCTGTGTTCTTTGACGCAAGGCGGCTGGTCGGGGCGGCATTGCTCCTGTTGGCGGCCTGCCAGCCGCTGCCGCAGCCGTTCCAGCCGCAGGCCAAGAAGGCGCCCGTCAACCCGCTGCTTGTCCCCGGCGCCGACGCCAGCCTGGTGATTGCCCCGGTGCTCGGCACGACGGCCGGCGCCGAGTTGGCCGACCTGGTCGCCGCGGCGCTGCAGGAAATGGAGGTGCCGGCCACCAGCCGCGGCGGCAGCCGCGCCAGCCACATCGTCCAGGGCCGGGTGATCGGCGCGGATCGGGCGGCGATGGCGCGCCTGGGCTGGCGGCTGATCGATCCGCGCGGCCTCACCGTGGCCGAGAGCGAGCAGCAGGTCGTCGTCGCCCCCGACGCCCTCGCCGCCGGCCAACCCGCCGCCTTGCGCCGCGTCGCCGCCGCCGCCGCGGCCGAGATCGCCCGGCTTGCCGGCGCGGTCGCCGCGCCGGCGCCGGCGCTCTCGCCGGTGCGCATCGGCCCGATCGAGGGCGCGCCGGGCGACGGCGCCAATGCCCTGGCCCAGGGACTGAAGGTGGCGCTCGGCCGTCGCGGGGTCCCGCTGGCCGAGGCCGCCGATGCCGGGGCACTGGCCGTCGCCGCCGCCGTCCGCGTGCGCGACGCCGGCAGCGGCATCGACGCGGTCGAAATCGAGTGGACGCTGTCGCGGCCGGACGGCACCTCGCTGGCCACGGTCGCCCAGCGCAACGGCGTGCCGCGTGGCCGCCTGGACGGCCCATGGGGCACGATCGCCGCCGCCGCCGCCGAGGCCGCGGCGGACGGCCTCGCCGAGGCGGTGCGCCGCTATGTCGCCCGGCCCGGTGCGGCAGCGGATCGGGGCCGCACGTCAACCCGTTAGGTTAATTCGCGCCGCCCGCCCGCTACCCGTTTACAGGGGCAGGGGTCGTTGATACATTCCGCGCCGCATTTTGGGGGCGGAGTCCCGGCCGGGGCGGGGCGCGGGTGTCGGGGCCTACGACTGCAGCATGAAAATTCTTGCCGGGAACAGCAACCGTCCGCTGGCCGAGGCCATCGCCGCCTATCTCGGCGTGCCCTTGACCAAGGCCAGCGTGCGCCGATTCTCCGATATGGAGGTGTTCGTCGAGGTGCACGAAAACGTGCGCGGCGAGGACGTTTTCGTCGTCCAGTCCACCTCCTATCCGGCCAACGACCATCTGATGGAGCTGCTGGTCTGCATCGACGCGCTCAGGCGCGCCTCGGCGCGGCGGATCACCGCAGTGATTCCCTATTTCGGCTACGCCCGCCAGGACCGCAAGCCCGGGCCGCGCACGCCGATCTCGGCCAAGCTGGTGG
>CAYTWJ010000219.1:0-5951 GCA_964442055.1 uncultured Rhodospirillaceae bacterium
GTATTGCGCGGTGTGGGCGGTGTCTGCAGCCGCCGTTCTTGCCTTGGTGGCCGGCAAGACGAGCTTATACGCCTGTGAATTTATTTTTTCGGTAGTCGTCGTTTTGGCTCTTTTTGTTCTTGCCCTTTGCTACTCCCGGCGCTGCAAGCGGATGGAATTGCTGATGCTGCGCGAATCTCGATGCAATGCCGGGCAGCGTACAAACCGAGATGATTCGGCTCACGCGGCGAAGCCGCGAGGGATGAGCGGGAACGGAAGTTAGATTGCCGCCGCCCGTTCGCGCGCCCGCGCCCGCTCGCGCGCGGCGGTGCCGAAGGCGGCGAAGATCGCCGCCGAAACCGGGTTCCCGGCCACCTGCCATTCGGCGTGCCATTGCAGGCCGAGCGCCATCGCCGGCGCCGCCGCGGCGCGGATCGCCTCGATGGTGCCGTCCTCGGCCACCGCCTCGACCGCCAGCCCCTCGCCGAGCCGGTCGATGCCCTGGCCGTGCAAGGAATTTACGGTCGTTTCCCTCAGCCCGGTGAGGCGGGCGAGCCAGCCGCCGGGCGTGAAATCGACCCGGTGGCGCGGCGCGTACCACTGCTCGCGCGGCGCATTGCGGTCGCGCCGGTGGTCGAGCCGCCCCGGCACCTCCTCGAGATGCTGGTGCAGGCTGCCGCCGAAGGCGACGTTGAGCTCCTGGCAGCCGCGGCAGATGGCGAGCAGCGGCACGCCCCGCGCCGCCGCGGCGCGGATCAGCGGCAGCGTGGTGGCGTCGCGGCGCGGGTCGTGCGGCACCCCCGCACGGCTCGGCGGCCCGCCGTAACGGTGCGGCTCGACGTTCGACGGGCTGCCGGTCAAGAGCACGCCGTCGAGACGCGCGAGCAGGCCGTCGATGTCGGCGGCCGGCCCGAGCGCGGGGACGAGCACGGGCAACGCGCCGGCGCCGGTCGCGACGGCCTCCAGGTACTTGTCCTGGACGGCATGGAAATCCCAGTCGTTGATCTGGCGGATGCAGGCGGAGACGCCGACCAGCGGCGCGGGCGAGGGGCTCATGGCCGGGTTCAGCGCGGGCGCGCCTCGCCGGGCGCGGGGTCGGTGACGACGAAGAGCTTGCCGGGCAGCGGCTGGTTGAGCTCGACGCCGCTCAGCGTGATCGAGGTCACCTGGCCGCGGGCGTCGGTCACCTGCCACTGGCGCAGCTCGAGCGGCTGCTCGCCGAAGACCAGCGTGATCTGGCCCTCTTCCGGGCGCGCCGGGTCGAACAGGCTGACGCGCAGCACGCCGGGCGCGCGGCTCACCGCCCGCACGCCGACGTCGCCCGAGAGCTTGATGGTCTCGCGCACCAGCACGCCGATCGGCGTCGCGCCGAGCGGGATGCGGTCGGTCTGGCCAAGCTCCTTGTCGTGGAAGACGACGAAGAGGCCGTCGGCGACGACCAGGATCGGCGAGGGCGGGGCGTATTCGAAGCGCAGCCGGCCGGGGCGGCGCAAATAGACCTGGCCCTCGCTCACGCCGCCATCGGGCGCGACCTGGAGGAAGCGCCCCTGCAGGGTCTGGATGCCGTTGAGATAGGCCTCGACGCGGGCGATGTCGGCGCGGTCGCGCTCGGAGAGCGCGGCGCGGGCCGGCGGGGCGAGGGCGGCGAGCACGGGCAGGGCGAGCAGGAACGCGGCGAAAAGGGCGCGACGCATGGCCGCAGACTTAAGTCCCGAAGCGGGCGGAATCAAGGCGGCTCAGCGGGCGCGGTCGTCGATGTCGCGGGCCAGCACCTCGCGCTTGCCGACATGGTTGGCCGGGCCGACCACGCCCTCCTTCTCCATCCGCTCGATGATCCGCGCGGCGCGGTTGTAGCCGATCTGCAGGTGGCGCTGGACGAAGCTGGTCGACGCCTTGCGCTCGCGGCAGACCAGCGCCACCGCCTGGTCGTAGAGCTCGTCGCCGCCCTCGTCCTCGCCGCCCAGGCCGGGCAGGCGCTCCTCCGGCTCGGCGGTGACGCCGTCGACGAAATCGGGCTCGCCCTGCGCCTTGAGGGACGACACCACCTCCTCGACCTCGGCGTCGGTGACCAGCGGCCCGTGCACGCGGGTGATGCGGCCGGCGCTCGGCATGAACAGCATGTCGCCCATGCCGAGCAGCTGCTCGGCGCCCTGCTCGCCGAGGATGGTGCGGCTGTCGATCTTCGAGGTGACCTGGAAGCTGATGCGGGTCGGGAAGTTGGCCTTGATCGTGCCGGTGATGACGTCGACCGACGGCCGCTGCGTCGCCACGATCAGGTGGATGCCGGCGGCGCGCGCCATCTGGGCGAGGCGCTGCATCGCCGCCTCGATGTCCTTGCCGGCGACGATCATCAGGTCGGCGAGCTCGTCGACGATGACCACGATCAGCGGCAGCGGCGCCAGGTCGAGCAGCCGCTCCTCGAAGATCGGCTCGCCCGATTCGGCGTCGAAGCCGGTCTGCACCGTGCGGCTCAGCTTCTCGCCTCGCGCGCGTGCCTCGGCGAGGCGCTGGTTGTAGCCGGCGATGTTGCGCACGCCGAGCTCGGACATCTTGCGGTAGCGCTCCTCCATCTCGCGCACCGTCCATTTCAGCGCCACCACCGCCTTGCCGGGCTCGGTCACCACCGGCGCCAGCAGGTGCGGGATGCCGTCGTAGACGCTGAGCTCGAGCATCTTGGGATCGACCATGATGAAGCGGCACTGGTCGGGCGTCAGCCGGTAGAGCAGCGAGAGGATCATGGTGTTGATCGCCACCGACTTGCCCGAGCCGGTGGTGCCGGCGACGAGCAGGTGCGGCATGCGCGCCAGGTCGGCGAAGACCGGCGCGCCGCCGATGTCCTTGCCGAGCGCCAGCGTGAGCCGCGCCGCCGTCGATTCGTACTCGGCGGTGGCGAGCAGCTCGCGCAGGTAGACCGTCTCGCGCCGCGCGTTGGGCAGCTCGATGCCGATGGCGTTGCGGCCGGGAATCACCGCGACGCGCGCCGACAGCGCGCTCATCGAGCGGGCGATGTCGTCCGCCAGGCCGATCACCCGGCTCGACTTGGTGCCCGGCGCCGGCTCGAGCTCGTAGAGCGTCACCACCGGCCCCGGCCGCACCTTGACGATCTCGCCCTGCACGCCGAACTCGCCCAGCACCGATTCGAGCAGGCGCGCGTTCTGCTCGAGCGCGTCCTCGTTGACCGTCTCGCCGCGGCCGGCATGGGGCGGCAGCTTGAGCAGGCCGAGCGCCGGCAGCTGGAACTCGCCCGGCCGCGCCAGGTCGAGCGCCGGCTGCGCCGCCTGCGCCGCGCGCTTGCCGGTCTTGGGCTTGTCCAGCCGCCGCTCGACCCGCCGCTCCTCGCCGCGCCGGTCCTCGCCGCGCCGGTCCTCGCCGCGCAAGACCGGGCGCGCGGCGCCCTCGCCGCCGGCGCGGCGGCGCAGCCGCGGGCCGGCCTCGGCCTCGGCCTCGTCGTCCTCGGCCCGGCGCAACCGCGGCTCGCGACGCAGGCCGGCGAGGCCGTCGTCGATGCGCTCGCGCAAATAGGAGAAGCCCTCGCCGGCGCGTCCCAGCGCCCGGCCGCCGTGGTAGAGGCCGCTGCCGGTGACGCGCACGCCGTCGCCGACGCCTCGCCCGATGATGCGCCATTCGCTTGCGCCCAGGCCGAGCGCGCCAACGAGCGCCGCCAGCGCCAGCGCGGCGCAGCCGATCCCGAGCAGCATCGGCGCCGGCGCCGCGCCGAACAGCCGGGCGAAGGGCACGGCCTGGGCGTGCAGCGCGAGCTGGCCGAGCACGCCGCCAAGCCCGGTCTTGAGCGGCCAGCCGGCCGGCGGCGGCAGCGTGGCGGCGAAGGAGGCGGCGAGCAGCATCGCCACCGGCAGAAGCGCGAGGTTGAGCCACCACCAGGGCAGGCCGCGATGCGACATCAGCCGCCAGCCCCAGGCGATGAGCGCCGGCACCGGCAGCGCGCCGGCGATTCCGAGCGTCTGCACGAGGATGTCGGCGACGTAGGCGCCGGGCAGGCCCATGACGTTGCTTGGCGCCCGCCCGGTCGCCAGGTTGAAGTTGGGATCGGCGGAATTGTGGCTGGCCAGCGCCAGCGCCAGACCGGCGGCGGCGACGAAGAGCGCGATGCCGCCCGCTTCGACGGCGCGGCGGCGCGCGAACGACTTCACCCCTGCCGGCAGGAAGGACGCGCGTTGCGAGGCCATGCTGCGCGTGTTCATCGCCACCCCCTCGGAAATAGCACTCGACTCAGCTCAACACGTCACGAATGCGTTCGATCGCCAGCCGCGTGGTCGCCGCGTCGGGCGTCAGCGCGACGCGGATATAGGGCCGCCCGGCGGCGCCGCCCTCGCCCTCCTCGCGCGTCAGGTAGAGGCCGGGCAGCGTGCGCACGCCGGCCTTCTGCCAGAGCGCCCGCGCCGCGGCCTCGCCGTCGCCGACATCGAGCCACAGATAGAAGCCGCCGGCGGGCCGGTAGAAGCCGAAGCGGTTGCCGATCAGGCGCTCGGCGATGTCGAACTTCTCGCGGTAGCGGGCGCGGTTCTCCTCGACATGCGCCTCGTCGCGCCAGAGCGCCGTCGCCGCCAGCGACACCGGCAGCGGCGAGGGCGCGCTGCCATAGCCGCGCAAGCGGACGAAGGCCTGGACGACGCGCGCGTCGCCGGCGCAGAAGCCCGAGCGCAGGCCGGGCACGCTCGAGCGCTTGGAGAGCGAGTGGAAGACGAGCACGTTCTCCATGCCGCCGCCCAGCCGCGCGCAGGCCTCGAGCCCGCCCGGCGGCGGCGCGCGGTCGTAGATCTCGGCGTAGCACTCGTCGAGCACGAGCAGGAAATCGTGCCGGCGGGCGAGCAAAAGCGCGCGCTCGAGGTAATCGAGGTCGGCCACCGTGCCTTGCGGATTGGCCGGCGAGCAGAGATAGAGGAGCGCGGTCCGCGCCCAGGTCGCCTCGGGCACCGCCTCGAGGTCGGGCAGGAAGCGCCGCGCCGCCAGCGCCGGCAGGAAGACCGCCTCGGCCCCGGCCGACGCCGCCGCGCCGGCATAGCACTGGTAGAAGGGGTTGGGCATGACCACGGCCGGGCGCGCCGCGGCCTTGCGCTCGGGCACGGCGACCAGCGCGATCATGAACAGCCCCTCGCGGCTGCCGTTCAGCGCCACCACGTGGCGCTCGGGATCGACCATGCCGGCCGGCAGGCGGTAGCGCCGGCCGAGCCAGTCGGCGATGGCCTGGCGCAGCTCGGGCGTGCCGTTGGCGGGCGGGTATTGCCCATAAAGGTGGCGGTTGGCGTGCAGGATCTCGCCGACGAAGTCGGGATAGGGATGCTGCGGCTCGCCGATCGACATGTTGATCGGCGCCCGGTCGGCCGGCGGCGCGACCGGGCCCAGAAGCTCGCGCAGCCGCTGGAACGGGTAGTCGCGCAGGGCGTCGAGCCTTGGATTCAGCATCGTCGGGCAGTATCTTTCGACCGTGCCTAAGGAATTGCGCACAACCAGCCGGAATTCCGAGGGAATCTAGACCCGGGGCGCGGCCGACTCAAGGCCGAACCGGGCCGCGCCGGCGGCTCCGGCATCAAGTCGTTGGCGGGCTGGGATTTTCGGCCGCGGTCGAGCGGCTTGGGGCGCGGCTCGCGGAAAAATCGCCCCGCCGCCGGGCGGCGGGGCGTCACGCGATCGGCTGAGGCGCGAGTCGGGAGAGGAGGTCGGCCCGGCTCAGAGCGCGTTCGCGTCGGTTTCGCCGGTACGGATGCGAACCACCTTGCCGATCTCGTAGACGAAGATCTTGCCGTCGCCGATCTGGCCGGTGCGCGCCGCGTTCTGGATCGCCTCGACCACCCGGTCGGCGAGCTCCGACTTCACGGCGACCTCGATCTTGAGCTTGGGCAGGAAGCTCACGGCGTATTCGGCGCCGCGGTAGAGCTCGGTATGGCCCTTCTGGCGGCCGAAGCCCTTGACCTCGGTCACGGTCATGCCCTTGAGGCCGATCTCCTGGAGGG
>CAYTWJ010000220.1:0-5943 GCA_964442055.1 uncultured Rhodospirillaceae bacterium
GCGACCACTGGATGATGTCGATCTTCTCGCCCTGCAGCTCGTTGACCACCGCCTGGACGCGCGAGCCGCGCATGCCGACGCAGGCGCCGACCGGGTCGATCGAGGAATCGTTGGACATCACCGCGATCTTCGCCCGGCTGCCGGGGTCGCGCGCCACCGAGCGGATCTCGATGATGCCGTCGTAGACCTCGGGCACCTCCTGGGCGAACAGCTTGGCCATGAATTGCGGATGCGTGCGCGACAGGAAGATCTGCGGGCCGCGCTGCTCGCGGCGGACGTCGTAGATGTAGGCGCGCACGCGGTCGCCCTGGCGGAAATTCTCGCGCGGCAGCAGCTCGTCGCGTCGGATCACCGCCTCGGCGCGGCCGAGGTCGACGGTGATGTTGCCGTATTCGACGCGCTTGATCAGGCCGTTGACGATCTCGCCGATACGGTCCTTGTATTCGTTGTACTGCCGCTCGCGCTCGGCCTCGCGCACCTTCTGCACGATCACCTGCTTGGCGGTCTGGGCGGCGATGCGGCCGAAATCGATCGGCGGCAGCGGCTCGCTGATGAAGTCGCCGACCTGGGCGTCCGGGTTGCGCCGCTGCGCCTCGGCGAGCGCGATCTCGGTGGCGTCGTTCTCCACCTTCTCGACCACCTGCAGCAGCCGCGCGATGCGGATCTCGCCGGTCTTGCGGTCGATCTCGGCGCGGATATCGTTCTCGGCGCCGTAGCGCGAGCGCGCCGCCTTCTGGATCGCCTCCTCCATCGCCGCCAGGACGATGTCGCGCTCGATCGCCTTCTCGCGCGCCACCGCGTCGGCGACCTGCAGCAGTTCGAGTCGGTTGAGGCTGGTTACCGCTTCCATGTACGTCCCCTTAACTTTCCGTCGATGGCGCCGCTTCCCACGCGGCGCGCTGTTTCAGATCCCACGCCACCAGCTCGTCGGTTAGCACGAGCTTGGCGGCAGCAATGTCGGCGAGCGGCAGCATGACCTCCGCCCCCTCCTCGTCGAGGCGGACGAAATCGCCGTCCAGCCCCTTGAGGCGGCCCTTGAAGCGCTTGCGGCCCTCGAGCGGCCGCGCCAGCTCGATACGCGCCTCGAAGCCGGCGAAGCGCCTGAAATCGTCCGGCCGCGTCAGCGGCCGGTCGATTCCCGGCGAGGACACTTCGAGCGTGTAGGGGCCGTGGATCGGATCCTCGACGTCGAGCAGCGCCGAGACGACGCGGCTCACCTCGGCGCAGTCGTCGACGTTCATGCCGCCGTCGCGCCGGCGCTCGGCCATGATCTGCAGCACCGCCGCACGGCCGCCGAAGACGCGCACCCGGACCAGCGAATAGCCCATCGCCTCGAGCGAAGGCGTGATGATGCGCTCGATGCGCTTGACCGCATCCATGTCGTCGCGTCCCAAGCCCCTGCAATAAGGTCAAAATCCGCGCCAAAAACAAAAAGTGGGCCGTCTGGCCCACCCGTCGAAACCACCCGATCCTGCCGACCGGGCCAGCGCTCTTGGCCCCTGATATATAGGCAAGGATCGCGCCCCCGCAAGCGCAATTTTCGCGCCCGTCAGCGGCTGCCGCGGCAGCGGCGGCGGAAACGGAAATAGTAGCAGGCGCTGCCGGCGGCCTTGGCCTTGGCCTCGAAGCGTGTTTCGGGCCAGTCGGCGCCGCGGTCGCGCCAGTCGGCGGCGCGCTCGGCGAGCCACTCGAAGGCCGGCTCGGCCAAGAGCCGGCCGAGCATCCAGCGCGCATATTCGCCGTGATCGGTGGCCAGCCTGAGCTCGCCCCCGTCGGCCATCACCCGGGCCAGCTCGGCGACGGTGGCCGGCCCGACGATGCGCCGGCGGTGATGGCGCTTCTTCGGCCAGGGGTCGGGGAACAGGATGAAGACGCGGGCGAGCGAGCCGTCGGCAAGCGCGGCCAAGAGCGGCCGGGCGTCGTCCATCAGCACCCGGACATTGCCGAGCCGGCGCGCCCCCAGCCGGGCGAGCAGGGCGGCGACGCCGTTGAGATAGGGCTCGCAGCCGATCAGGCCGACGGAAGGATGCGCCTCGGCCTGGGCGACCAGGTGCTCGCCGCCGCCGAAGCCGATTTCGAGCCAGACCTCGGCCGGCGCCGGGGCGAACAGCGCGCGCGGGTCGAGCGGCCCGGCCGGCGGCAGCGCGACGGCGAGGCGCGGCAGCGTCTCGTCGACCAGAAGCTGGCGGCCGGAACGCAGCCGGCGGCCGCGGCGGCGGCCATAGAGGAGGAGGCGCCCGCCCGCGGCTTCTCCCGCCGCTTCTCCGGTGCTCATCGCGCCGGTGGCGGCGCTCAGAAGACCGACTTCAGCCGCTCGACGAGATCGGTGCGCTCCCACGAGAAGCCGCCGTCCTTTTCCGGCTTGCGCCCGAAATGGCCGTAGGCCGAGGTGCGCGCGTAGATCGGGCGGTTGAGGCCGAGATGCTCGCGGATGCCGCGCGGGCTGAGGTCGACGAGATCCTGCAGCACCTTCGAGATCCTCGTCTCCTCGGCCTTGCCGGTGCCATGGGTGTCGACATAGACCGACTGCGGCCAGGACACGCCGATGGCGTAGGCGAGCTGGATGGTGCAGCGGGCGGCGAGGCCGGCGGCGACCACGTTCTTGGCCAGGTAGCGCGCCGCATAGGCCGCCGAGCGGTCGACCTTGGTCGGGTCCTTGCCCGAAAACGCGCCGCCGCCATGCGGCGCCGCGCCGCCGTAGGTGTCGACGATGATCTTGCGCCCGGTCAGGCCGGCATCGCCGTGCGGGCCGCCGATGACGAAGCGCCCGGTGGGATTGACGTAGAAATGCTCCTCGTCGCACATCCAGCCCTCGGGCAGCGCCTTCAGCACGTAGGGGCGGACGATCTCGCGCACCTCGTCCTGGTCGACTTTCTCGCTGTGCTGGGTGGAAACGACGATCGCGGTGGCGCGCACCGGCTTGCCCTTGACGTATTGCAGCGTCACCTGGCTCTTGGCGTCGGGCCCGAGCATCGGCTCCTTGCCGGAATGGCGCGCTTCCGACATGTAGCGCAGGATGTTGTGGGCCAGCTGGATCGGCGCCGGCATCAGTTCGGGGGTCTCGTCGCAGGCATAGCCGAACATGATGCCCTGGTCGCCCGCGCCCTCGTCCTTGTTGCCGGCGGCGTCGACGCCGCGGGCGATGTCGGCCGACTGGCCGTGCAGATAGACGCTGACCCGCGCCGTCTTCCAGTGGAAGCCCTTTTGCGCGTAGCCGATCTCCTTGACCGCGCGGCGCGCGATGGCCTCGATCTTCTCCTTCTTCACCTTGCCGCCCTTGTCGACCAGCGTGCGCGGCCCGCGCACCTCGCCGGCGATGACGATCCGGTTCGTCGTCACCAGCGTCTCGCAGGCTACGCGCGAATAGGGATCGGCGGCCAGGAAGGCATCGACGACCGAATCCGAGATCCGGTCGCAGACCTTGTCGGGATGGCCTTCGGAAACGGACTCGCTGGTGAAAAGGAAATCGCTCAGGGCCACAGAAAATCCTCCCAGCCGCTCTGCCACGATGGGCACCGCCGAGGCCGCGCGGCGAAGGGGCGCACGCCGACACCGGGCGGTACGCACCAAGCCGCTGGCGGGTACCGACGGCGCCCGCGGACTTTTGACAAGCTTTGGCTAGACGGTCAAGCGTTTGCCGCGCGGCGGCCGCTCAGCCTCAGTCGCCGTCGCGGCCGGCGACCGACTTGACCAGGTCGAGGATCCGGCGGCGCATGGCGAGATCGCGGATGTTGCTGAACGCGCGCATCATTTCGAGCGACTCGCGCGTGCCGCTATCGCCGTCGCCGCCGTTGGCGGCGGCCGGCGCGGGATCGCGCCTTCCACCCCCCTCGGCGTCCAGTCCCTCGAAGAAGAAGGCCGGCGGGACGTCGAGGACGCGCGCGAACTGGAAGAGGCGGCTGGCGCCGATGCGGTTGGCTCCCTTCTCGTATTTCTGGATCTGCTGGAAGGTCAGGCCGACGGCTTCGCCGAGCTTCTCCTGGCTGAGCCCGGCCAAGGTGCGCCGCAGACGCAGCCGGCTTCCGACATGGATGTCGACGGGATTCTTCGTCATGCCCCGCCCCTCGGTCTGGGC
The DNA here is from genome assembly GCA_964442055.1 of uncultured Rhodospirillaceae bacterium. Taxonomy (GTDB): domain Bacteria; phylum Pseudomonadota; class Alphaproteobacteria; order Ferrovibrionales; family Ferrovibrionaceae; genus CAYTWJ01. The sequence goes on from CAYTWJ010000220.1 coordinate 4,076, forward strand.
CATCGTCACCGCGAAGCCCTCATGCTCGTTAGCCCTAACGGACTATGCCCAATATTGCGCAGTGGTTGCAAACGTCAATCAAAAAGTTGATCAAATTCGATTTTGGAGAGTAAACCGGGGCCGGGGCCTCAGGCAAGGCGCCGCTTGGCGACCGCCCATAGAGCGGCGACGATCAAGGCGATAGCCAGGGCCGACAGGTCGCCGAACCGGGCATAGACCGTGCCTTCCGGCAGGGCGGCGGGCAGCGGCCCGTCGACGACGCCGGTTTGGCCGAGGCCGAGCCGGCCGATCACCCGGCCCAGCGGATCGACGATGGCGGAGATGCCGGTATTGGCCGCACGCACCAGCGGCAGACCCTGCTCGACCGCACGCAGCCGGGCCATCGCGAAGTGCTGGTAGGGGCCGGAGCTGATGCCGAACCAGCCGTCGTTGGTGACATTGAGCAGCCAGGCTGGCAGCGGCGACGCCGCGGTCAGTATCTCGTCGGCGAATATGCCCTCGTAGCAGATCAGCGGCCGCACCGGCGGCAGGCCGGGAAGGTCGAGGACCTGCGGCCCGTTGCCGGCGGAGAAATCGACGGCGCTGACCGCCAGCTTGTCGATGCCGAGGCGGCCGAGCAGCGGGCGGAACGGCAGGTATTCGCCGAACGGCACCAGATGGCGCTTGTCGTAGGTGCCGACGACCCGGGCGGCGCCGTCGACCGCCTGCAGGCTGTTCCACACCGCCGGCGCCGCGGGGCCGGCATTCGAGCGCCGCGGGGTGCCGGTCAGCACCAGCCCCTGGCGCGCGACCTTGGCCAGCGCGGCCAGCAGATCGGGTTCGCGGTCGAGGAAATAGGGCACTGCCGTCTCGGGCCAGATGACATGGGTGACCGTCTCGGCCCCGGGGCCGAGGCTGAGCTCGACATGGCGGGCGAAGTTCGCCGCGCGACGGTCGTCGCGCCATTTGAGCGACTGCTCGATGCCCGGCTGGACCAGACGCAGCCGGACGCCCTCGACCATCGCGACGTCGGTGACGGCGAGGCGCAGTCCGCCGGCGCCGATCATGGCGGCGACGCCGAGCGCGCCGGCGCCAAGCCAGATCGCGCCGCGCCGCGGGCCGGCCGCATCGGCCAGCGTCGCCGGCAGCGCCGCCAGCAACACGGTCAGCAGGCCGAGGCCGTGCACGCCGATCAGCGCCGCCGGCTGCATGACGGCGTCGGAAACCGTCCAGAGATAGCCGACCAGGTTCCAGGGAAAGCCGGTGAACAAGTGCGAGCGCGCGTATTCGCCGAGCGTCCAGCCGACCGCCAGCACGGCGGCGCGTCCTGGCCCGCCGCCCGGCAGCAGGGCGTGGGCGGCGGCGACGCCGGAGGCGGGAAAGAGCGCGAGCAGCAGCGGCAGCCCCAGGACCGGCAGCGGGACCAGCGCCGCGAAGCGGGCGGCATCGACGAAGAAGGCGATGCCGGTCCAGTAGAGCCCGGGCACGAAATAGCCGTAGGCGAAAGCGAAGGCGGTGAAGAACTGCCGCCGGCGGCCGTGCGCGCCGTCAAGCAGCCAGACGAGGCCGCTGAAGGCGACCGCCGCCAGCGGCAGCAGGTAGAGCGGCGGCAGGGCGGCGGCCAGCAGGCCGCCGAGCGCGGCCGCCGCGGCGTAGCGGCGCCAGCCGGCGAGCGCGGCCACGCGGCCGGCGATGGCGGCGAGCCCGCCGGGCACGCGTCAGGGCGCGGGCTGGCCGCGTCCGCGCGCGGCGGCGACGTTGCGCACGCGCAGGCGCTTGAGACGCCGCGAGTCGGCGTCGACGACTTCGAAGGCCAGGCCCGAGGGATGGGCGATCACCTCGCCGCGCACCGGCACGCGGCCGACCAGGGCGAAGACCAGGCCGCCGAG
>CAYTWJ010000221.1:0-5940 GCA_964442055.1 uncultured Rhodospirillaceae bacterium
GCCAGGCGCCGATGCACGCCGCCGATGCCGCCGGTGGCAAAGACCGCAATGCCGGCCGCCGCGGCGATGCGCGCCGTCGCCGCCACCGTCGTGGCGCCGCTCGCCTCGCCGGCGACGAGGAAGGCGAGATCGCGCGTCGAGCACTTGCCGACGGCGGGATCGGCCGCCAACCGATCGAGGGCGGCAGCATCGAGGCCGACGCGGATGCGACCGTCGAGCACCGCGACCATCGCCGGAACCGCGCCGGCGGTGCGCACGGCGTCGTGCAACTCGGCCGCGAGGGTGCGGTTCGCCGGGCGCGGAAAGCCCTGGGCGACGATGCTGGATTCGAGCGCCACGACCGCCCGGCCAGCGCCGAGCGCCGCCACCACCTCGTCCGAACAATCGAGCCGCATCGGCAGCCTCTATCCCCAGCGCGGCCAGTGCCTGGCGGCGCCGAGTATCCCGGGCGCGCACGGTCGCGTCCAGCCGGCGCCTGGGCGCGCCAAGGCAATCGCATTTGGCGAATCGCGGCCTCATGGTTCGAGACGGCCGCCCGCCTGTCCTGAGCGCCGCGCGAAGCGCGCGTTGAAGGGCGGCCTCCTCACACCATGAGGCTATTTCGGGTCTTCCTCGTCCTGAGGAGCGCCCGCAGGGCGCGTCTCGAAGGGCGAGGACCGCAGACCGCAGCCAGATGCGATTGCCCTGGCGCGCTCTTGGTTAGTCCGCGGCCCGCCCCTAGAATGTGGTCCCGCCACCGGTCGCCCCCGACATGCCGCTCAGCCAGCACGCCCGCCGCAACATCAAGCTGATCGCGATCATCGTCGGCTTCGGCATGCTCGCGGGCATCGGCTATGCGCTCAACGAGACGCGCGAGCTGGCGGCGCAGATACAGGCCTATGCCGCGCTGCGCGGCGCCGTCACCGGCGCGCTGATCGGGCTCCTCGCCTCGCTGTTCGAGGTCGCGGTGGTCGAGGGGCGGCCCGGCGCCTGGCTGCGGCGCCTGCCCTTCGCCTTCTACATCGTCGACAAGACGCTGGTCTATCTGCTGATCATCGTCGCCTGTCTGAATGTCGGCCTCTGGCTCCTGCCGATGCAGGAAGGCCAGCGCTTTCCCCGCATCGACATCTCGCCGCCGACCATCGCCTATGCCTTCGTCGTCGCGCTGCTCGTCAACAGCGCGCTCGCCGTCAACCGCCTGCTCGGGCGCGGCGTCCTCGTCAATTTCCTGCTCGGCCGCTACCACCAGCCGCGCCAGGAGGAGCGCGTGTTCCTTTTCCTCGATTTGCAGGACTCGACGGCGATCGCCGAGCGCATCGGCGACCTCGCCTTCCACCGGCTGCTCAACCGCCTGTTTTCGGACGTGACGCGGCCGATCCTCGAGTATCGCGGCCAGATCCACCGCTATGTCGGCGACCAGATCATCGTCACCTGGCCGGCCGCCGAGGGGCTGGCCGAGGCGCGCTGCCTGCGCGCGCTTTTCGACGCCATGGCGCGCATCGAGGCCAAGGCCGCCGCCTACCGGCGCGATTTCGGCGTTGCGCCGCGCTTTCGCGCCGCGCTGCATCTCGGCGCCGTGGTGACCGGCGAGATGGGCGACGTGAAGCGCGAGATCGTCTTCCTCGGCGACACGGTCAACACCGCGGCGCGGATCGAGGCCGCCGCGCGCGAGCGCGGCCTGCCGGTGCTCGCCTCGGCGCCGCTGCTGGCGCGGCTCTCCTTGCCGGCGAACATGCGGGCCGAGAGCATCGGCCCCGTCGCGCTGCGCGGCAAGGAGCAGGCGCTCGAACTGTTCCACCTGGCGCGCGCGGCCTGAGACGCTGGCCGTGGCGGAAAACTCGGCCCCATCGCCGGTGCCGCTGGCGCACGTTCTCGCCACCGTCTTCCTTCCCTTCGCCGGCGGCTACTTCCTGTCCTACCTCTTCCGCTCGGTCAATGCGGTGATCGCCCCGAACCTCACCCGCGATGTCGGGCTCGGCGCCGCCGACCTCGGCCTGCTGACCTCGGCCTATTTCCTCTCCTTCGCCGCCTTCCAGGTGCCGCTCGGCGTGCTGCTCGACCGTTTCGGCCCGCGCCGCGTGCAGGCCGCGCTGCTTCTCTCCGCGGCGCTCGGCGCGCTCGTGTTCGCCACCGGCGCGAGCCTGGCGCAGCTCGCGCTCGGGCGCCTGCTGATCGGCCTCGGCGTCGCCGGCGGCCTGATGGCCTCGTTCAAGGCGATCACGCTCTGGTTCGCGCGCGAGCGCTGGCCACTGGTGAACGGCGCCTTCATGGCCTGCGGGGGGCTGGGTGCGCTGGTCGCCACCGCGCCGGTCGAGGCGGCATTGCACGTGACCGACTGGCGCGGCGTCTTTGTCGCCCTCGCCGCGATGACCGTGGTCGTCGCCGGGACGATCTTCCTCGCCGTCCCCGAAGCGCGCAGCGCCGCCGCCGCGCCGCGGCTGGCCGAGCAGATCCGCGGCCTCGGCCTGATCTTCGGCGACCGCCTGTTCCGGCGGCTGGCGCCGATCTCGCTGATGACGATGGGCAGCGGCATGGCGATCCAGGGCCTGTGGGCCGGCCCTTACCTGCACGACGTCGGCGGCCTCGACCGCGACGGCGTCGCCGGCCACCTGCTCGTGCTGGCGCTGTTCCTGACCGTCGGGTTCGTCGGCACCGGGCTGGTCGCCGATATTCTGGTCCGGCGCGGCTTCCGCCTGATCGACGTTTTCGCCGGCGGCGCGACGCTGTATCTGGTCGCGCTGGTCTTGCTCGCGCTCGGCATCGATGCCGATGGCTACTGGCCGATGGCGGCGATCGGCCTGCTCTCGAACGCGACCGTGCTTGCCTTTCCGATCCTGTCGCAGCATTTCCCGGTGGCTTATACCGGGCGCGCCAACACCGCGCTCAACCTCGTCGTCTTCGGCGCCGCCTTTGTGCTGCAATACGCCATCGGCTGGGTGATCGACCTGTGGCCGGCGGGCGCGGGCGGGGCCTATCCGCCGCTCGCCTATTCCGTCGCCTTCGGCGCGATCGCGGCGCTGACCCTGCTCGGCCTGCTGCGGTTCGTCGCCGCGGGACGGCGGCACCCGCCAAATTAATACATTTCGGTCGCCAAGCGCGCTCCGGTTGTCTAGATTAGCCGCCTGACCGCATCGCGTCGCGCGGACGGCACTGACAAGCGTCGTCACTTCGCGGGGAGGGATGGGTGGAGAAGCGGCCCGTCGAGCGAAGGCTCGCAGCCATCCTGGCGGCCGATGTCGTCGGGTTCTCGCGCCTGATGGAAGCCGACGAGGAAGGCACGCTGGCGGCGCTCCGCGACATTCGCCAGACGCTGATCGACCCCAATATTTCCCTGCATCAAGGGCGCATCGTCAAGACCGCCGGCGACAGCGTGCTGGTCGAGTTCCCGAGCGTGGTCGAAGCGGTGGCATCGGCGGTCGAGGTGCAGTCCGCCATGCTGGGACGCCATGCCGGCATCGCCGAGAGCCGGCGAATCCGCTTTCGTGTCGGCATCAACATCGGCGATGTCATCGTGTCGGACGGCGACATCTTCGGCGACGGCGTCAACGTCGCCGCCCGCTTGCAGGCCCTCGCCGAGCCCGACGGCGTTCTGGTTTCGGCCCAGGTTCACGACGGCGTCGCCGGCAAGCTGACGCTCGACGTCGAGGACGCCGGGGAATTGAGCCTCAAGAACATCAGCCGGCCGGTCCGCGCCTATCGCCTTCGCGTGCCGCGGCCGCGTCAGGCGGAGGCGCCGCCCGCCGCGGCGGCCGCCGAGGACCGCCCGTCCCTCGTCGTGCTGCCCTTCAACAACCTGAGCGGCGACCCGGCGCAGGAGCTGTTCGCCGACGGGCTGGTCGAGGATCTCACCACGCTGCTGGCGCGGCTGCCCGGCTTCTTCGTCATCGCCCGCAATTCCAGCTTCACCTACAAGGGCGCCGCGGTCGACATCCGCAGCGTCGGCCGCGAGCTCGGCGTGCGATACGCCCTCGAAGGCAGCGTGCAGAAGGCCGGCAACCGCATCCGCATCAACTCGCAGCTGATCGAGGCGGTGACCGGCAAGCATGTCTGGGCCGAGCGCTACGACCGCGATGTGAGCGACCTGTTCGCCATTCAGGACGAGATCACGCAGGGCATCTACGGCGCCCTGCGGCCGCACCTGCTCGCCGCCGAGGCCGACTACGCGCGGCGCAAGCCGCCCGAAAGCCTCGATGCCTGGGGGCTGACGATCCAGGCGCAGGTCAAGTGGTACGACATCCGCCGCGAGAACGTGCCCGAGGTCGAGCTGCTCGCCCGCCGGGCGATCGCCCAGCAGCCCTCCTACGCCCTCCCCCATGCGCTGCTCGCCCAGTGCCTGGCCTACGGCAGCTACACGCTCATCAGCTCCGACTTCTATCCGATGGGCAAGGAGGCCTACGCCGAGGCCCAGCGTGCCATCGATCTGGGCGGCGACGACCCCGAGGTTCTGGCGGCGGTCGGCAACTGCTTCTATTTCCTCGGCCTCTTTCACAAGGCGCACGCGGCGCTGGAGCGCGCCGTCGAGCTCAACCCGAACTCGGCGCTCGCCTGCGGCTGTCTCGGACTGGTGCTGGCCATCGTCGGCCGCCCCGATGACGGCATCGCCATGGTCGAACGGGCGATCCGCCTGAGCCCGCGCGACCCGCAGACCTACCTGTTCCACAACTGGCTCGGCTTCTGCCATTTCGTCGCCGGCCGGCACGATCAGGCGGCCAGCTGGACCCAGCGCTCGTGCGGCGCGAAGCCGCGCTATCTCGAGGGGTGGATCTATCTCGCCGCCGCGCTGGCCGAGGCGGGACGGCGGGCCGAGGCCGCGCGGGCGATCGCCAAGGCGCGCGAGCTGGCGCCGCAACTCCGTCTGGCGATCTACAAGCGACCGCGTCCCGAAGGCACCCTCTGGCCCAAGCTGGTCGCGGCGTTGGAAAAGGCCGGGCTGCCGGAATGACGCCGGCCGAAGAGCGCCGGCGTCAGTCCTGCGGCGTCGCCGGCGCGCGGCCGACCGAATGGTACTCGAAGCCCGCCGCGGCCATCTCGGCCGGCTTGTAGACGTTGCGCAGGTCGATCACCAGGCGCCGCCGCAGCAGCGCCTTGACGCGGTCGAGATCGAGGGCGCGGAACTGGTTCCACTCGGTGACGATCACCGCCGCATCGGCGCCGCTCATCGCGTCGTAGGCATCGTGGCACCAGACCGGGCCGTTGAGCAGCTTCTTCGCCTCGTCCATCCCTTCCGGATCGAATGTCCGCACGACGGCGCCGGCCGCCAGCAGCGCCGGCACGATGACCAGGCTCGGCGCCTCGCGCATGTCGTCGGTGTTGGGCTTGAAGGTGAGGCCGAGCACGGCCAGCGTCTTGCCGGCGACGGAGCCGCCGCAGGCGGCGACGACCTTGTCGGCCATCTGCCGCTTGCGCCGCTCGTTGACCGCGACCACCGTCTCGACCACGGTCAGCGGCGTGCCGGCGCGCTGCGCCATCGCCAGGAGCGCGCGCGTGTCCTTGGGGAAGCACGAGCCGCCGTAGCCCGGGCCGGCGTGCAGGAACTTGGCGCCGATCCGCCCGTCGAGGCCGATGCCGCGCGCCACGTCCTGCACGTTGACCCCGACCTTCTCGCAGTAATCGGCGATCTGGTTGATGAACGTGATCTTGGTGGCGAGGAAGGCGTTGGCCGCGTACTTGATCAGCTCGGCGGTCTCGAGCGTGGTGATCAGCACCGGCGTCTCGTTGAGGTAGAGCGGCCGGTAAAGCCCGCGGATGACCTCGCGCGCCCGCTCGCTCTCCGCGCCGGCGACGACCCGGTCGGGGCGCATGAAGTCCTCGATCGCCGAGCCCTCGCGCAGGAATTCCGGGTTGGAGGCGACGTCGAAATGCGCCCCCGGCCGCGCCTCGGCGATGATGCGCCGCACCTCGCGCCCGGTGCCCACCGGCAGCGTGCCGACCCTATTATCGTTGATGTTGATGTTATTGACC
>CAYTWJ010000222.1:0-5927 GCA_964442055.1 uncultured Rhodospirillaceae bacterium
ACGAGGTGCGCCGCCTGGTCGACGAGGCCGAAGGCCGCGCGCGCGCGATCCTCACCGAGCATCTCGAGGATCTGCATCGCGTCGCCAAGGCGCTGCTCGAGTACGAGACGCTGAGCGGCGACGAGGTGAAGACGCTGCTGCGCGGCGAGCCGATCGTGCGGCCCGAGGAGCCGGGGTCCAATTCCGACGCCGGCGGCATCCGCTCGGCGGTGCCGCCGACGCGCGGCCGCAAGGGCGGCCCGGCCGGCGGGCTCGAGCCGGAGCCGCAACCGGGCGCCTGAGCGCGCCGACGGGCGCGTGACTGCCGACCTCCAACGAGGCTCCGCCGAAGGGCGGAGCCTTGCCGCGTTTCTGGACGACCCGGCGGTTCGGCTCTACCTGCAGCCGCTGGTCCTGCCGCCGGGCTGCACCGACATCGCCGATAGCCTGCCGCTGGCCGGGGGACCGCTCAGTTTCGCCGCCGGCATCGTGCACGCCCGCGCGGACGATGCCGCCGGCAGGCGTTTCCCCCTCGGCCTTGACGAGATTCGCGCCCTTGCTGCCGAGCGGCGGCGACGCGGCGACAGCCGTCTCGACGAGCTGCTCGCGGCCGCAAGCGCGCCGCGCCGGGCCGTCGCCGGCATCGCCTTCGACCGGCCGCGCCTGATGGGCGTGCTCAATGTCACGCCCGACAGCTTCTCCGACGGCGGCGCCTATCTCGGCGTCGAGGCGGCGGTGGCGCACGGGCGGGCGCTGATCGCCGCCGGCGCCGACATCGTCGATATCGGCGGCGAGTCGACACGGCCCGGCGCCGCGCCGGTCCAGGCCGCGACCGAAATCGAGCGCGTGATCGGCCCGATTCGAGGCCTCGTCGACGCGGGCCGGCCGCTATCGATCGACACCCGCCACGCCGCGGTGATGGCGGCGGCGGTGGCCGCCGGCTGCGCCCTGGTCAACGACGTGAGCGCGCTCGCCGACGACCCGGCGAGCCTGGCGACCGTGGCCCGGCTCGGCGTGCCGGTCGTGCTCATGCACAAGCGCGGCGAGCCGGCGACGATGCAGCAGGCGCCCGTCTATGCCGACGTCCTGCTCGACGTCTACGATCATCTGGCCGGCCGCATCGCCGCTTGCGCCGCCGCCGGCATCCCGCGCGCGCGGCTGATCCTCGATCCCGGCATCGGCTTCGGCAAGACGCTTGCCCACAACCTGGCGCTGCTCGCAGGCCTGTCGATCTTCCACGGGCTCGGCTGCCCGCTGCTGGTCGGCGTCTCGCGCAAGAGCTTTCTCGTCCGCCTCGGCGCCCCGGCCGATGCCAAGGCGCGGCTGCCCGGCTCGCTCGCCGCCGGGCTGGCGGCGCTGGGGCAGGGGGCGCAGGTCCTGCGCGTGCACGACGTCGCCGAGACCGCGCAGGCGGTCTCGGTCTGGTCGGCGCTGGCCGCTGGCGGCCGGTAAATTGGTAAACCTCCCTTTACCCTGATGCTATAAACAGGGCCGAACCTCGGGGACGGCGATCCCGCCGGCCCGCTTCCTTCGCGAGCGCATGACCAGATCGCTTTTCGGCACCGACGGCATTCGCGGCACGGCCAACGCCGAGCCGATGACGGCGGCGACGGCTTTGCGCGTCGGCATGGCGGCTGGGCGCCAGTTCATCCGCGGCGACCACCGCCACCGGGTGCTGATCGGCAAGGACACGCGGCTCTCGGGCTACCTGATCGAGCCGGCGCTGACCGCGGGGTTCGTCTCGGTCGGCATGGACGTCATCCTGGTCGGCCCGATGCCGACGCCGGCGGTGGCGATGCTGACGCGCTCGCTGCGCGCCGATCTCGGGGTGATGATCTCGGCCTCGCACAATCCCTACCAGGACAACGGCATCAAGCTGTTCGGCCCCGACGGCTACAAGCTCTCCGACGAGGTCGAGCGCGAGATCGAGGCGCGTCTCGGCAACGGCGTCGAGGCGGGGCTGGCGGCGCCCGAGGCGCTGGGTCGCGCCCAGCGCCTCGACGACGCGCAGGGGCGCTATATCGAGTTCGCCAAGAACACCGTGCCGAAGGGCCGGCGCCTCGCCGGCCTGCGCATCGTCGTCGATTGCGCCAACGGTGCCGCCTACAAGGTGGCGCCGACCGTGCTGTGGGAGCTCGAGGCCGAGGTGATCCCGGTCGGCGTGCATCCCGACGGCTTCAACATCAACCGCGCCTGCGGCTCGACCCACCCCGACGCGATGCGGGCCCAGGTCGTTGCCCACCAGGCCGATCTCGGCATCGCGCTCGACGGCGACGCCGACCGGGTGGTGCTGGCCGACGAGAAGGGCGAGCTGATCGACGGCGACCAGGTGCTGGCGCTGATCGCCGAGACCTGGCAGGCGCAGGGCCGCCTCGGCGGCGGCGGCGTGGTCGCCACCGTGATGTCCAACCTCGGGCTCGAGCGCCACCTTGCCGGCCAGGGCCTGCTGCTCGAGCGCAGCCCGGTCGGCGACCGCTACGTGCTCGACCACATGCGCCGCGGCGGCTTCAACGTCGGCGGCGAGCAGTCCGGCCATATCATCCTGGGCGATTACGGCACCACCGGCGACGGCCTGATCGCCGCGCTCCAGGTGCTCTCGGTGGTCGCCGAATCGGGCCGGCCGGCGAGCGCCGTCTGCCGGCGCTTCGAGCCGCTGCCGCAGCTCTTGCGCAACGTCCGCTTCAACGGCGGCCGGCCGCTCGACGACGTCCGCGTGCAGCAGGCGATCGATCGCGGCCGCGCCCGTCTCGGCGACCGCGGGCGGCTGCTGATCCGCCCCTCGGGGACCGAGCCGCTGATCCGCGTCATGGCCGAAGGCGACAGCGAGGCGCTGATCGCCGAGGTCGTCGGCGACCTCGTCGCCGCGCTCGAGCGCGTCGCCGCCTGAGCGCATGAGGGGCCGCGTTCTCATCATCGCCGGTTCCGATTCCGGCGGCGGTGCCGGCATCCAGGCCGACATCAAGACGGTGACCGCGCTCGGCGGCTACGCCGCCACCGCGATCACCGCGCTCACCGCGCAGGACACGCTGACCGTGCACGAGATCTGCGAGGTGCCGCCGGCCTTCGTGCGCAGGCAGATCGAGGTCGTGCTCGCCGACATCGGCGCGGACGCGATCAAGACCGGCATGCTGCACCGCGAGGCAGTGATCGAGGCCGTGCTCGACGGGCTCGACGCCGGCCGCGCGGCCAACGTGCCGCTGGTGGTCGATCCGGTGATGGTGGCGAAGGGCGGCGCGCCGCTGCTCGACCCGGCGACCAGCCAGATCGTCAAGGCGCGGCTGATCCCGCGCGCGACCGTGATCACGCCCAACATTCCCGAGGCCGAGTTCCTGACCGGCCTCAGTATCGCCGACGCCGACGGTATGGCGCGCGCGGCCGAGATGCTGCTCTCGTTGGGCCCGCGCGCGGTGCTGCTCAAGGGCGGCCACTTGGCGGGGACGACGGTGGTCGATCTCCTGGTCACCGAGAGCGGCAGCGAGCGGTTCGAATCGCCGCGCCTCGATTCGACCTCGACGCACGGCACCGGCTGCACGCTGGCCTCAGGCATCGCCACCGGGCTGGCGCAGGGCCTCGGCCTGCGCCGGTCGGTGGCGCGCGCGCGCGCCTATGTCGCCGAGGCGATCCGCACCGCGCCGGGGCTCGGCCGCGGCCACGGCCCGCTCAACCACGCGCACACTCTGGCGCCTTTCGCGGGCGGCGTCGGCGTGGCCGACTGATTCAGATCACCGCCCGCCGCGCTTTCGGATCGGCGAGCGCGATGTCGCGCAATATTTCCAGCGCGCGCCGCAGCGTCGCGAGGTCGGGCGCGGCGGCGAGCGAGATGCGCACCGCGTGCGGCGCCGAAACGCGGCCGACGGCGAAGGTCGAGGCCGGCACGACGGCAACCCCTTGCGCCCTGGCCGCGCTGACATACTCCTCGCGCCGCCAGGGCTCGGGCAGGTGCAGCAGGACGTGAAAGCTGGCCGGGTCGCCGCGCAAGGTCAGGCCGGCGAGGATCTCGGTGGCCAGGCGCTGGCGCGCGGCGATGTCGGCGCGCAGCCGCTCGGTCAGCCGCGCGGCGGTGCCATCCTCGACCCACAGCCGCAGGATCTCGGCGGGCAGCGGCGGCAAGGCGAGCGAAAGGCCGTGCAGCGCGTCGCTGAAGCGCTCGGTCAGGGCCGGCGGCCCGGCCAGCCAGCCGATGCGCAGGCCGGGCGCGACGCATTTCGATACGCTGGCGATGTAGACGGTGCGCTCGGGCGCCAGCGTCGCCAGCGGCGGCGGGCGGTCGCTCGGCAGGAAGCCGTAGACGTCGTCCTCGATGATGGTGAGGTCGCGCGCGCGCGCCACCGCCGCGATGTCGCGCCGGCGCGCCGCGTCCATGGTGATGACGGTCGGGTTCTGGATGGTCGGCACGGCGAAGACCAAGCGGGCGCCTTTCTCGCGGGCGAGACGGTCCAGCGCTTCGGGCGACAAGCCGCCGTCGTCCATCTCGACGCCTTCGAGGCGCAGCCGGAACAGGCGCGCCGCCTCCATCAGCCCGCAATAGGTCAGGCTGTCGCACAGCACCGTCTCGCCCGGCGCCGCCAGCGTGCCGAGCGCGATGGCGATGGCCTGCTGCGCGCCGCCGGTCATCACTACCTGCTCGGGCGTGACCCCGAGCCCGGTGCGGCCGATCCAGCGCGCGCCGGTGGCGCGATGGGCCGGATGCCCCGCCGACGGCATGTAGTGCAGGAGCCGCTGCAACCCGCGTCGTCCGGCCAGCGTCTGCATCGCCGCGCGAACGGCGTCGGCATGCTCCGTGCTGCCGGCGGCATTGCGCGTCAGGTCGATCAGGCCGCTATCGGTTTCCGGCAATAGCTCGGCGCCGGCGCTTGCCGCCTCGCGCACGAAGGTGCCGCGGCCGACCTCGCCCGAGAGCAGGCCGCGCTGTTCGGCCAGCATGTAGCCCCGGCTCACCGTGCCGACGGTGACACCGAGCTTCCAGGCGAGGTCGCGCTGCGGCGGCAGGCGGCTGCCGGGCGCGAGCTCCCCGGCGGCGACGGCTCCGGCGATCGCATCGGCGATAGCCTGGTAGCGCGGGCCGGAATGGCGCGAAAGGTCGGGAACCCAAATTGTCATGGTGACATGTTCTGCATTGACTGCGTCAATTGTCAAGCAATAATGCCAATCGTACCGAATGAACCAATCAGTAGGCCTCGAAATGGGGATTGCCATGCGGAATTGGATCGATACATTACCCGGCTCGGGCCGGGGCGACCCCGCGCATGCCGAGCCGTCGTTTGCCGGAATCTTTTCTGGCTCGCTGGTGGCGGTCGCCGTGAAGCTGCTCGAATGGCAGAGCCGGGCCTGGGAGCGCCGGCACCTGGCCGGCATGAGCGACCACATGCTCAAGGATATCGGCCTGTCGCGCGCCGACATCGAGCGCGAGGTCAGCAAACCTTTCTGGTGCCCGTGAGCGGCATCGACGTTTCCGGGGCGGAGCTTGCCGCCGATGCGGGCCGAGCGCGCGCGGCCGAGCTCAAGGGCCTGCTGCTCGGCCTGATCGGCGTCGCCGCCTTCGCGCTGACGCTGCCGGCGACGCGCGCGGCGGTGGCGGCGCTCGACCCGGTCTTCGTCGGCTTCGGCCGTGCCATCGTCGCGGCGGCGCTGGCGGCGGTGTTTCTCGTCGCCGGCCGCCATCGGCTTCCGACGCGCGCCGAGGCGCGCGCGCTGGTCGTCGTCGCCCTCGGCGTGGTAGTCGGCTTCCCGCTGCTGTCGGCTCTGGCGATGCGGAGCGTCGATGCTTCGCACGGCGGCGTCATGCTCGGCCTCCTGCCGTTCGACGGGAAGTCGACGGTGCTCGAACTCATCGACAGCCAGCTCAACACCGATCCGCGCCGGGGAGAGGCCGAGGAATTCCCGTTGTAAACCATCGTGCTCGACCGCGATCCGCTGGTGCAGCTCAACCTCAAGCGCCAGGGCATGGA
>CAYTWJ010000223.1:0-5901 GCA_964442055.1 uncultured Rhodospirillaceae bacterium
CCCAATCAACCGGCTGGGCGTGGGGCGCGGGGTGGGCGTGGGCACGCGCGGCGTGGGGTCGTTGCCCACGGCGGCGGCGGTCTGGGGGGTGGGCCGGGAGGATTATATCCGAAAGGCCGACCCCTGGCCGCTCAACCCGGAGGGGGAGCTGTTGTTGGGCGTGAAGATCGAGAATGTGCGCGGGGTCTCCAACATCGAGCAGATCCTGAAGGCGCCGGGGATCGGGTTCGCGGAGATGGGACCCGGGGACCTGAGCATGTCCCTCGGGTATATGAGCGCCCCCCGGCCGTATCCGCCGGAGATGCAGGAGGCCCGAGACCGGGTGAAGGCGGCGTGCGAAGAGAACGGGGTGGCCTTTCTGGAGGGGGCGACGCCGGAGGACATCCGGGAGAAGATCGACGAGGGGGTGCGGGTGATCTCGGGCCACCGGGAGGAGACGGCGCGGATCGGCCGGGCGCACACGAGGCGCGCGATGCCGGTGTAGGATGTATCTCGTGAAGTGGGAAGCGGCCCTGGTGAGTGGGCGGCTCCTTGCGGGTCATCGGCCATGCTTCGAGCGGCACGCGCGAAAAAGACCCGGCGCGCCAAAAATTGGTCAACTTTTCGGTGTCTCACCAGCGGGCCGAGGCGGTGGCGCGCGAGCTCTACCGGCTGGGCGTCGACCCGGCGCGGGTCATCGTCGAGGCGATGGGCGACGCCCGGCCCGAAGTGGCCGCGGGCCAGCCGGGCGCCGAGAAGGGGAACCGCCGGGTGGAAATCTTCATCGAAAACTGACCGGGGATCGGCTAGAGAGCGGGTCCGCCCCCTCCGGCCCTGCCAGAAGCACATGGACAGCGAGTTCTACCGCATCAAGCGCCTGCCGCCCTACGTGTTCGAGGAAGTGAACCGTATGAAGGCGCGCGCGCGCGCCGCCGGCGAGGACATCATCGACCTCGGCATGGGCAATCCCGACATGCCGACGCCGGCGCACATCGTCGAGAAGCTGGTCGAGACCGCGCGCAACCCGCGCGCCCACCGCTATTCGATGAGCCGCGGCGTGCCCGGCCTGCGCAAGGCCGTCGCCGGCTATTACGGCCGCCGCTTCGGCGTCGACATCGACCCCGAGAGCGAGACCATCGTCACGCTCGGCTCCAAGGAGGGCCTCGCCAACCTGGCGATGGCGATCACCGCGCCGGGCGACGTGGTGCTGGTGCCCAACCCGAGCTACCCGATCCACGCCTTCGGCTTCATCATCGCCGGCGCCTCGATCCGCCACGTGCCGATCGGGCCGGCGCACGACTTCCTCGGCCTGCTCGAGCGCGCCTGGCGCCACGCCGTGCCCAAGCCGATCGCGCTGGTGGTCAGCTTCCCCGCCAACCCGACGGCGATGACGGTCGGCCTCGACTTCTACGGCGAGGTGGTCGATTTCGCCCGCCGCCGCGGCCTGTGGGTGATCTCCGACGTCGCCTATTCCGAGATCTATTTCGACGGCAACCCGCCGCCGTCGATCCTGCAGGTGCCCGGCGCGCGCGACGTCGCCATCGAGTTCACCTCGATGAGCAAGACCTACAACATGCCGGGCTGGCGCATCGGCTTCGCCACCGGCAACAAGACCCTGGTCGGCGCGCTCGGCCGGGTGAAGTCCTATCTCGACTACGGCGCCTTCACCCCGATCCAGGTCGCCGCCACCGCCGCGCTCAACGGGCCGCAGGACTGCGTCGAGGATATCCGCCGCATGTACCGCTCGCGGCGCGACGCGTTGATCCGCGGCCTCGCCCAGGCCGGCTGGGAGGTGCCGAGCCCGGCGGCCAGCATGTTCGCCTGGGCGCCGATCCCGCCGCGCTACGCCCATCTCGGCTCGCTGGAATTCTCCAAGCTGCTGCTGCGCGAGGCCAAGGTGGCGGTGTCGCCCGGCGCCGGCTTCGGCGAATACGGCGACGGCCACGTGCGCATCGCCCTGGTCGAGAACGAGCACCGCATCCGCCAGGCCTGCAAGAACATCAAGCGCGTCTTCGGCCAGCCGAGCAACCTCGACACCCCGGCCGCCAAGCCGGTGGCCGCCTACTGATGCGCCCGCTCCGCGTCGGGGTCGCCGGCCTCGGCACGGTCGGCGCCGGCGTCGTCCGGCTGCTGCAGCGCCATGCCGACCTGGTGGCGGCGCGCGCCGGCCGGCCGGTGCGCGTGACCGCGGTCTCGGCCCGCGACCGGCGCAAGCGGCGCGACTGCGCGCTCGGCGGGATCAAATGGTACGCCGACGCGCTCGACCTCGCCGCCGACGGCGAGATCGACGTCGTCGTCGAGCTGATCGGCGGCAGCGACGGCATCGCCAAGGCGCTGATCGAGGCGGCGCTCGCCCGCGGCAAGGACGTGGTCACCGCCAACAAGGCGCTGCTGGCGATGCACGGCACGGCGCTGGCCAAGGCGGCGGAGAAGGCGGGGGCGGCGCTCAACTTCGAGGGCGCGGTCGCCGGCGGCATCCCGATCGTCAAGGCGCTGCGCGAGGGCCTGGTCGGCAACCGCATCGGCCGCGTCTACGGCATCCTCAACGGCACCTGCAATTACATCCTGACCGAGATGCGCGCCAGCGGCCGCGATTTCGCCGAGGTGCTGGCCGAGGCGCAGAAGCTCGGCTACGCCGAGGCCGACCCGAGCTTCGATGTCGACGGCATCGACGCCGCGCACAAGCTCGCCATCCTCGCCAGCCTGGCCTTCAACTGCCCGGTCGACTTCAAGTCGGTGCACGTCGAGGGCATCCGCCGCGTCGCCGCCGCCGACATCGCCTATGCCGACGAGTTCAACTACCGCATCAAGCTCCTGGCCATCGCCCGGCTGACCGATCACGGCCTCGAGCAGCGCGTGCATCCCTGCCTGGTGCCCGAAGGCACGCCGATCGCCCATGTCGACGGCGTCTTCAACGCCGTGGTCGCCGAGGGCGACTTCGTCGGCAGCACGGTGTTCGAGGGCCGCGGCGCCGGCGCCGGCCCGACCGCCTCGGCGGTGGTCGCCGACCTGGTCGACATCGCCGCCGGGCGTCGCGTGCCGCCCTTCGGCGTCGCCGCCCGCCAGCTCAAGCGCATCGCGCCGGCGGCGATGCGCCGCCATGTCGGGCGCTATTATATCCGGCTCACCGTCTACGACCGGCCGGGCGTGATCGCCGACGTCTCGGCGGTGCTGCGCGACCAGCGGCTGTCGATCGAATCGCTGGTCCAGCGCGGCCGCGCCCAGCCCGACCAGCCGGTCTCGGTGGTGATGATCAGCCACGACGCCGAGGAGGCGGCGATGCTGCGCGCGCTGGAGCGCATCGGCCGGCTCAACACCGTGCTCGAGCCGCCGCACATGATCCGTATCGAACAGCTCTGACGAGGCCGAAGGATGGCGAAGAGGACGATGGGCATGGCGCGCAACCTGACGCTCGAGGCGGTGCGGGTGACCGAGGCGGCGGCGATCGCCGCGGCGCGGCTGGCCGGGCGCGGCGACGAGAAGGCGGCCGACCAGGCGGCGGTGGACGCGATGCGCGCCGCGCTCAACCAGCTCGACATCGCCGGCACGGTGGTGATCGGCGAGGGCGAGCGCGACGAGGCGCCGATGCTGTTCATCGGCGAGAAGGTCGGCACCGGCAAGGGGGCCAAGATCGACATCGCGCTCGACCCGCTCGAGGGCACCACGCTGACCGCCAAGGCCGGGCCCAACGCGCTCGCCGTGATGGCCTTCGCCGAGGCCGGCTGCTTCCTCAACGCTCCCGACGTCTACATGGACAAGATCGCCGTCGGCGGCGGCCTGCCCGACGGCGTGGTCGACCTCGACGCGACGCCGGCCGAGAACCTGAAGAATCTCGCCAAGGCCAAGGGCGTGCCGGTCGCCGAGCTCACCGCCTGCATCCTCGACCGGCCGCGCCACAGCGAGCTCGTCGCCGCGGTGCGCGCGGCGGGCGCGCGCATCCGTCTGATCTCCGACGGCGACATCGCCGGCGTCATCAACACCA
Organism: uncultured Rhodospirillaceae bacterium; assembly: GCA_964442055.1. GTDB lineage: Bacteria > Pseudomonadota > Alphaproteobacteria > Ferrovibrionales > Ferrovibrionaceae > CAYTWJ01. Next base: position 3,962 of record CAYTWJ010000223.1, read on the forward strand.
CCGATCCCGACACCCGCATCGACATCTACATGGGCTCGGGCGGCGCGCCCGAAGGCGTGCTGGCCGCCGCCGCGCTGCGCTGCATCGGCGGCCAGATGCAGGGGCGGCTGCTCTTCCGCAACGACGACGAGCGCGAGCGCGCCCGCCGGCTCGGCATCACCAAGCTCGACCGCAAGTACGGCATGACCGACATGGCCTCGGGCGACGTGATCTTCGCCGCCACCGGCGTCACCGACGGCTCGATGCTGGCCGGCGTCAAGTTCATGGGCGAGGTGGTGATGACGCAGTCGATCGTCATGCGTTCGGCCACCGGCACCATCCGCCGCATCGAGGCGCGCCAGCGGCTCCAGCGCAAATAATCGCGCCGGCATGAACGCCGTCGCTCCGGCCTTTCTCGGCGTCGAGCGCTCGCTCACCGGCCGGCGCTGGCGGGCGCGCAACAGCGACGACCGGCTGGCGCTGGCGCTTGCCCAGCGGCTGGGCGTGCCCGAGGTCGTCGGGCGCGTGCTCGCCGGCCGCGGCGTGAGCCTGGAGGCCGCCGAGGACTTCATGCGGCCGACGCTGCGCGCCGCCTTGCCCGATCCGGCCAGCATCGTCGACATGGAGCGCGCGGCGCGGCGCCTCGCCGAGGCGATCCGGGCCGGCGAGAGCGTCGCCGTGTTCGGCGACTACGACGTCGACGGCGCCACCTCGTCGGCGCTGCTGCAGCGCTTCTTCGCCGCGCTGGGCCGGCCGCTGCGCATCTACATCCCCGACCGGCTGAAGGAAGGCTACGGCCCCAATGCCCCGGCGCTGCGCCGCCTGGCGGCGGAAGGGGTCAAGCTGGTCGTCACCGTCGATTGCGGCACGCTCGCCTTCGCGGCGCTCGCGGCGGCGCGCGAGGCCGGGCTCGAGGTCGTCGTCGTCGATCACCACCTGGCCGAGCCGGCGCTGCCGGCGGCGCTCGCCGTGGTCAATCCCAACCGCGTCGATCCGGGCGCACGCGGCGAGCACGGCCAGCTCGCCGCGGTGGGCGTCGCCTTCCTGCTCGTGGTCGCGGTCAACCGGGTTCTGCGTGAAACCGGCTTCCATGCCGGGCGCGAGGCGCCGGACCTGATGCAATGGCTCGACCTGGTGGCGCTGGGCACGGTCTGCGACGTGGTGCCGCTGACCGGCGTCAACCGCGCGCTGGTGACGCAGGGGCTCAAGGTGATGGCGCAGCGGCGCAACACCGGGCTGGCGGCGCTCGCCGACGTCGCCGGCGTGAAATCGCCGCCGGGCACCTATCATCTCGGCTTCGTGCTCGGCCCGCGGGTCAACGCCGGCGGGCGGGTCGGCCGGGCCGATCTCGGCGCCCGGCTGCTGACCACCGCCGACGCGGCCGAGGCGGCGGCGATCGCCGCCGAGCTCGACCGGCTCAACCGCGAGCGCCAGGCGATCGAGCAGGAAGTGCTGGCCGGGGCGCTGGCGCAAGCGGGCGCGAGCCGGGGGCCGCTCGCGCTGGCGGCGGGCGAGGGCTGGCATCCCGGCGTCATCGGCATCGTCGCCAGCCGCCTGCGCGAGGCGACCGACCGGCCGAGCCTGGTGGTCGCGCTCGACGAAAGCGGGCGCGGCAAGGGCTCGGGCCGCTCGGTGCCGGGGGTCGATCTCGGCGCGGCGGTGACGGCGGCGCGGCAGGCCGGCCTCCTGATCGACGGCGGCGGCCACCCGATGGCGGCGGGGCTGACCGTCGAGGCGGCGCGGCTCGACGAGCTGCGCGCCGAGCTCGAGGCGCGCCTGGCGCCGCAACTCGAGGAGCGCGGCGAGGCGGCGGGCCTCGGCCTTGACGGCGCGCTGGCGGTCGGCGGGGCGACGGCCGAGCTTTACGACTTGCTCGCCCAGGCGGGGCCCTACGGCGCCGGCAACCCCGAGCCGCGCTTCGCGCTGCCCGGCGTGCGGCTGGTGCAGGCCGACGTGGCCGG
>CAYTWJ010000224.1:0-5884 GCA_964442055.1 uncultured Rhodospirillaceae bacterium
TGGAGCCGGCGCATGGGGGCCCGCCTCTTCAACCCCTTCCAGGCGCCTGGCCTGGGCGACACCCGGCCCGCCGCCCTTACTTATCCCAACGACAAATCCCCTGCCCGGCATTTCAGGCATGCCCGCCCGTCTCCGGCTCGTCCTCGCCCGACCGATTCCGTCGGTCCGCTTGGTTCCAAGGGGGTCGGTCAGGTCACCTCCGGCGATCAGCGGCCGAGGCCGAGATCGCGCGCCCGCGCCTCGATGCGCTGCCGAATATCGTCGCGGGCGGCGCGGAAGCGGCGCCTGATCTCGTCGCGCGGCACCGTCGGGTCGGTCGTCGCCGGGTCGGGGATCGGCCAGTGCAGGCGGCGCACCCGGCCGGGCAGCACCGGGCAGATCTCGTCGGCGCAGAGCGTGACAACCAGGTCGGCCGCGCCGGCATCGATGCTGCCGAGCGCCTTGGAGGCGTGCCCGCTTATGTCGATGCCGATCTCGGCCATCGCCTCGACGGCATAGGGGCTGACCCGGGTCGGCGCCGAGCCGGCGCTCTCGACCGTCGCTCGCGATCCGAACAGCCGGCGGGCGAGCCCCTCGGCCATCTGGCTGCGCGCCGAGTTGGCGACGCAGAGGAAGAGGATGTGCGTCATGCCGGATTCGCGCGTTCCGCCGCGGCGGCGGAGCGCTCGTACCAGGGCTTGGTGGCGTTGACCAGACGGACCACCGAGAGCATCACCGGCACCTCGATCAGCACCCCGACGACGGTGGCCAGCGCCGCGCCGGATTGCAGGCCGAACAGGCTGATCGCCGCCGCGACGGCGAGCTCGAAGAAGTTGCTGGCGCCGATCAGGGCCGACGGCCCCGCCACGCAGTGCGCCACGCCGAGCGCGCGGTTGAGCAAATAGGCCAGCGCCGAATTGAAGTAGACCTGGATCAGGATCGGCACCGCCAAGATCGCGATCACCAGCGGCTGGGCGGTGATCTCGCGCCCCTGGAACCCGAACAGCAGGACCAGTGTTGCCAGCAGCGCCGCCAGGGAGACCGGCCCGAGCCTGGTCAGCCGGCGGCGCAAAGCGGCTTCGCCGCCGCCCCGCAGCAACGCCCGCCGCCAGGCTCGCCGCCGCCCGCCAGGATCGACCGGCGGACTATCTGGGCAATGATGACCGGCACCACGATATAGAGAACGACCGACAGCAGCAGCGTTTCCCACGGCACGGTGATCGCCGACAGGCCGAGCAGCAGCCCGACGATCGGCGCGAACGCCACCACCATGATCGCGTCGTTGAGCGCCACCTGGGTCAGGGTGAAACGCGGCTCTCCATGCGACAGGTTGCTCCACACGAACACCATGGCCGTGCAGGGCGCGGCGGCGAGCAGGACGAGGCCGGCGATGTACGAATCGATCTGCGCCGCCGGAAGCCACGGCCGCAGCAGCCAGCCGATGAACAGCCAGGCGAGGAATGCCATCGAGAACGGCTTGACCGCCCAATTGACGACAAGCGTGACCGCAATGCCGCGCCAGTGCGCGCCCACCTCGTGCAGGGCCGCGAAGTCGATGCGCAGCAGCATCGGCACGATCATCAGCCAGATCAGCGCCGCCACCGGCAGGTTCACGTGCGCCAATTCGACGCGGCCGATCGCCTCGAACGGCAGCGGGAACCAGCGGCCGAGGGCGATTCCGGCAATCATGCACGCCGCCACCCAGACGCTCAGGTAGCGCTCGACGAGGCCGAGCGCCGGCCGGGCGGTCGCTGCGCCGCCGGCCGAGCCGGCGGTTGCGGCTCCGCGTGCCGCGATCTTCGTTGCAGATGCTCGATCCGCCATGGCAACCACCTGTATCAAAGCGTCGCTCCGGGCGCCAGAAGAGCCCCGCCGAAATGCGTCATCGTCTCCAAACCTTCACGATGCGGTCATACAACCTTCACCTGGCCGCGCTATGCGTCGGCCATGGATTTCGTCCGCCGTTGCCGCACTTGGTCGCCGAATGAACATGCTCGCGGTTGACCATGGCGACGCTTCGTCGGCCACTCGGCGGCTGGGGGCGAGCGCGCAGTCGGATAGCGCCTACCTGCGCAGCGCGGTGCTCAATGCCCCGGCGGTGTCGACCCGGGGAGCGCTTGAGCGCCTCTTCGCGCTCTGGTTCTCGCGCCTGGTCTACAACCAGATCTGGGAGGATCCGGCGGTCGACCTCGAGGCGCTCGCGCTCGAACCCGACATGCACCTGGTGACCATCGCCTCGGCCGGCTGCAATGTCCTGAACTACCTCGCTGCGGCCCCGGCCGAGGTGACCGCGGTCGATCTCAACCCCGCGCATCTCGCGCTGACCCGCCTCAAGATCGCCGCGCTGCAGCGATTGCCGGACCACGACTCCTTCTTCCGCTTTTTCGGCGAGGCCGACGATCCGGGCAACAGGCAGGCCTATGACCATCACATCCGACCGCATCTCGATGCCGAGACGCGCCGCTTCTGGGATTCCCGCACGCTGTCCGGGGCATGCCAAATCGACCGCTTCCGCCGCGGCTTCTATCGTCACGGGCAGCTCGGGCGCTTCGTCGCCGCCCTGCATATCCTCTGCCGCCTGCACGGCCGTGATCCGGGCGCACTGACGCAGGCCGGCTCGCTCGACGAGCAGCGCCGGCTGTTCGACGAGACGATCGCGCCGCTGTTCCGCACGCGGCTCGTCCGCGCGCTGGCGCAGCTGCCGGTGGCCTTTTACGGACTCGGCATCCCGCCGGCGCAGTACGCCGCCATGCGTCACGGCGCCGACGGCGCCTTCGCCGACGAACTTTGCGAGCGCCTGCGCCGCCTTGCGTGCAACGGGCCGATCGCCGACAACTATTTCGCCTGGCAGGCCTTCGCCCGCACCTACGACCGCGAGCGGCGGCGCGCCGTCCCCGACTATCTCAAGGCCGAGCATTTCGAGACGTTGCGGGAGCGCATCGAAAGGATCGGCACCGTCCTTGCCACCATGACCGCGTTTCTCGCGCGCCAGCCCCGCGGCAGCGTCGACCGCTACGTCCTGCTGGACGCCCAGGACTGGATGAGCCGGACCCAGCTGAACGCGCTGTGGCGGGAGATCCTGCGCACGGCGCGGCCCGGAGCGCGCGTCGTCTTCCGCACTGCTGCGGCCGATTCCCCGCTCGAGGCGGCGCTGGCCCCCGAACTGATGGCGCATTGGCACGCCGACAAGGCCCTGGCCGCGTCGCTGCATGCCCGCGACCGGTCGGGGATCTACGGCGGCTTCCACCTCTACAGCCTGGTCGATCCCGGTTGAGCCTCGACACCACGCTCCGGATGGACCGGATGTACCGCCACCAGCGGCACATCTACGACCTGACGCGCAAGTTCTATCTGCTCGGCCGCGACCGGCTCATCGACCGCCTCGAGCTTCCCCCGTCACCGCGCATTCTCGAAATCGGCTGCGGCACGGGCCGCAACCTCATCCTGCTGGCGCGGCGGCATCCCGCCGCGGCGATATACGGAATCGACGCGTCGGCGGAGATGTTGGCGACGGCGGAGCGGCAGGTGGCGCATGCGCGCCTCGGGCATCGGGTGCGTTTGGCGCAGGCGCTGGCCGAAGGGGCCGATCCCAAGCTGCTGTTCGGAATCGACGACGGCTTCGACGCCGTGGTGCTCTCCTACGTGCTGTCGATGATCCCGGGCTGGCGCCGCATCGTCGAACGCGCGGTGCAGCTCGCCCGCCCGGGCGGCACGGTTGCGGCGGTCGACTTCGCCGGTGGCGAAGGGCTACCCGCGGCTTGCCGCGTTCTGCTCCACGCCTGGCTGTCGCTTTTCGGGGTGACGCCGCGCCCCGAACTCGGCCCCTTCTTCGAGGCGCTCGACGCCGACGGGCAGGGCATTACCGATGCCGAGACGCTGCTCGGCGGCTATGCCCAGCTGATCCGCTTCCACGTCGCTCAAAGCATCCCTTAGCCGCCGCCGGCCTGATTCCTCCCGCTGGCGGGAACGACCAGGTCGATGCTGGCGGCATCGACGGTGATCTCGACCGGCAGGCGGGCGATGGTGTCGCCGTCGGCCTGCACCGGGTCGCCAGGCGGGCCGTCGATGATGACGTGGCGCGCGGCCACCAGTCGAACGTCGCCGCGCCGCGCCAGCGACCCGCGGGCCAGGGCGCAGGCATAGCTGGCCACTGCCAGGGCACCGCCGCGCAGAAACAGGCAGGCTTGGAAGTCCGGCCGATCGAGGCGGGCGTCCGGGGCGCAGACAAAGGCGCCGCCGTAATAGTGGCCCTTGGCGATCACCGCCGATGCGCATTCGTGCCACACGCCGTCGATGCGCAGACGGTAGCGCGGATAGGGAAACAGGACGAGCTGGCGCAGGCTTTCCAGGACGTAGGCTCCCCGGCCGAAAGTCCGCTTCACTGCCGGACGCACGCCGGCGACCACGTGGGCGTCGAACCCGACCCCGGCCATCATGACGAAGCGGCGCCCGCCGGCACGGCCCAGCGCCACGCGGCGGACGCTGCCGACGAGAACGCTGTCGGCCGCCGTTTGCATCGAGGCGCCAAGGCCGATTTCCAGCGCCAGGACGTTGGCGGTTCCGAGGGGGCAAATGGCGAGCGGCAGCGGGCCGAGCGCCAGCCCGTTGACGATCTCGTTGATGGTGCCGTCGCCGCCGGCGGCGACCACGAGGTCGTAGCCCTCGCGCGCGGCGGTTGCGGCGCGGGCCTCGGCGTCGCCGCGCCCGCCGGTCTCGCACACCGTGACGGCGAGGCCGGCGGCGGACAACGGCGCAAGAAACGACCGCAGGTCGCGGCGGCGGCGAGGCCCGGCAGCCGGGTTGAAGATCACCAGCGGCTTGTGCCAGGCGGGAACGCGGTTCGATGACGCACCGCCCGTCGCCCGCATCAGATCGTCTCACCGACAAGAGCGGCCGACGTGATGTCATTATTACGCATTTATTGCAGCGTCATCTAAAATTCACGCGACAACATATTGTATATCACTATCATCTGCCCGCAAGTACTTGGCGATAATTGAACTGGGCCCTGCGACATGTCGCGTACGGTGATCGCATCAAGATGAACGAGGCGCGCCGCCCCAACCGCTTTCGCGCCATTTTCATTTCCGACATCCATTTGGGCACGCGCGGCTGCCAGGCGGGGCTGCTGCTCGATTTCCTGCGCCACACCGAATCGGACACGCTCTATCTCGTCGGCGACATCATCGACGGCTGGCGCCTGCGCCGGGCCTGGTACTGGCACCAAAGCCACAATGATGTGGTCCAGAAGCTGCTGCGCAAGGCGCGCAAGGGCACGCGGGTCATCTATGTGCCCGGCAACCATGACGAAGCGCTGCGCGACTATACCGACCTCCATTTCGGCGGCGTCTATGTCACGATGGAGGCGCTTCACACCACGGCCGACGGCCGGCGGCTGCTGGTCATCCACGGCGACATGTTCGACGGCGTCATCCGCTACGCCAAGTGGCTGGCCCTGCTCGGCGACGCGGCGTACAACTTCGTCCTCGCCCTCAACACCTGGTTCAATTACGGGCGCCGCCGCCTCGGCCTGCCCTACTGGTCGCTGTCGGCCTACCTCAAATACCGGGTCAAGAACGCCGTCGAGTACATCTCGAACTTCGAGCACGCGATCGCGGAGGAGGCCCGCCGCCGCGGCCTCGACGGCGTGGTTTGCGGCCACATCCACCACGCCGAGATTCGTGACATCGGCGGCATCGTCTATTGCAATGACGGCGACTGGGTCGAGTCCTGCACCGCGTTGGTCGAGCATCAGGACGGCCGTCTCGAGATCCTGCGCTGGGCGGAAATGCAGGTCCTCAGCCGGCCGCTGGCCGAATTCGCCAGCCAGGCATGAAGATCGCCATCATCACCGACGCCTGGCAGCCTCAGGTCAACGGCGTCGTGCGCACGCTCGGCTGGATGG
>CAYTWJ010000225.1:0-5869 GCA_964442055.1 uncultured Rhodospirillaceae bacterium
GCTTTGCTAGTGGTTCGGCCCGACGGACCGGGTACGATCCGTCGGATTCGAACTACTAGCCGGGCCTCAGGCCATCGCGGTGGTGTCGTGCTCGGGCACCGTGACGATGGTGACGTGCGATTCCAGCGCGGGGAAGTCGGTCACTGTCCCGTCGCCGGCGCCCATCAGCGTGATGCTGTCGCCGCTGTTGAAGGTGATGGTCAGGTTGCCGCCGGAGTCGCTGATACCGGCGATCATGGTTTCGAGCTCGGCATGGTCGGTGACGTCCTCGAACACCAGCACGTCGCCCTGGTGGTAGTCGTGCACGACATCGTGGCCTTCGAGGCCGGCGCGCAGCGCGTTGCCGTTGAAGACGAAGCTGTCGTTGCCGCTGTCGCCCCAGAATTGGTCGTCGCCGGCGCCGCCGATCAGCAGGTCGTCGCCGCCGTCGCCCATCAGCGCGTCGTTGCCGCCGCCGCCGCTCAGCACGTCGTTGACCGCGCCGCCGGAGAGCGAATCGTCGCCCTGCTCGCCGAACAGGAAGTCGTGCTGGTCGGCCGCGGTGATGTTGTCGTGGCCGTCGCCACCGCTCATCACGTTCGTCTTGCCGGCATCGCCGGTCATGGCGTCGGCGGTCGGCTTGGCCTTGGTGCCGTCGCCGCCGAGGGCGAAATGGCTGTCGCTGTCGTCGTAGGCGCCGGCAACCGCGTTCTTGGCCGTCAGATAGGGGCCGTGGCTCGCGCCGGCGCCGAGGTCGAGCAGCGCGGTGAACACCGCATCCTTGCCGGTGCCGAGATCGACCTGGCCGGTGGTGTTGGTAACGACGACCCCGATGCCCTGCAACTCGAACAGGGTGATGTTGACGTTGTCGCCATAAACATGTTCGAGCGAGACCACGTACTTGTCGGACGGATCGATCGCGAAGCCCGTATCGGCCACAGTGTTGCCGATCTGGCCGCCGCTCGGGATCGGCAGCGCCAGGGTGAAGATCTTGGCCGGATCGGTGGCCGAGGCGAAGACCAGCCGCAGCTCGGTGTCCTGCACCGGCGAGTTGGTTACCAGGTTGACGCTGAGAACGGTGGTGCCGCCGGCGTCGCCGCCGGTCGTCCCGCCATCGGTCGTGCCGCCAGTATCGCCGGTGCCGCCCGTGCTGCCGGTATCGCCGCCGGTATTCCCGGTGTCACCGCCCGCGCCGCCGGTGTCGCCCGTGCCGCCCGTGCCGCCCGTGCCGCCGGTGTCGCCCGTGCTGCCCGTGCCGCCGGTGTCGCCCGTGCCGCCGTTACCGCCGGCGCCACCGCCCGAGCCGTCGCCGGTTGTGCTGCCGGCTTGGCCGCCGGCATCGCCTGCGCCGCTGGCGCCGCCCCCGCCGGGCGGATTCTGCGGCGGCAGATTGTCCTCGCCCGCCGGCTCGCCTTCGCCGTCCGGCGCGTCCGTCCCGTCGCCTGCGCCGCGGGCCGCGACGGCCGTGCCGTCTGGTTCGCCGCCTGGCGTGTGCTCGGTCGGCCGCGGCTGGCCGAAGGCCAACGCCGTGCCCGGCCGCGCGCCTTGCGCATTGAGGCCGCCGATCAGGTCGCCGAAATCGTCCGCGTAGGTCGAGCCGCCGCCCGAGGGGGCCGCCTGCCCGGCGGCGGTCTCGAGCTCGGTCTGGCCGAGCTCGGCCAGGCGCTGCAGCAAGGCATCGCCCGCGAGCTTGGTGCCGTCGTTGAAGATGACCACTGGCGGCTTCGGCGACTGCGCGGCGCCGGCGAAGCCCGCCAGCACGATGCGCCCGCCGTTGGCGAAACCGAGAACGAGGTTGCCGTCCTGTGCGGCGAAGGTGACGTCTCGCACCGAGAAGGCGCCGGCGATCGCGTCGCCCGGCCGCACGACGAGCGCGGTGAGCTGATCGGCCCCGGGCATTCTGACGCCGAGGCTGGCGCCGGCCGCGGCCGCGCCGCCCGTCAGCGCCATCGCCACTTGCGCCTCGGGCGCGCCGTCCCGCGCGTCCTCGCCCCGCCCCTCGGCCCCGCGTGCGACAGTCCGATCGTCCGCCATGACACCCTCCAACGCCCGCGCGTCTCGGCAAGATGCGCCGAATCTCAGGGCGAGGATGGGACGATCCGGTTAACGGTGCATTAACTTGTAAAGTTAATCGAAGAAGAATCGTCGTTAATTTGAGAAAAACTCGCCACAGATCAAATAATTATTCTCGTAATTGCCTAAAATTTTATCGAAAGCCCTTCGGAAGGCGGGCCCGCCACGCGGCGGGCTCGGCCAAGGCGCCGACGGTCGCCGCGCCGACCAGACAGGCGAGGGCGCTGAAGGCGATGGGGAGCGCGTAGCTGCCATGGAGATCGAAGGCGACGCCGGCCAGCGTCGGTCCGGCCAGGGTGCCGACGGCGACGCTGGTATAGAGCAGGCCGATGATGGCGCCGAGGCTGCGCCCCGCATAATAGTCGGCGGTCAGCGCCGGCAGCAGCGCGACGAAGCCGCCGTAGCAGGTGCCGAAGAGGAGCGCGAACAACGCCAGCTCCCAGGCCGTCGTCGCCGCCAGCCACCAAAGCAGCATCACCGCCATTCCGGCATACATCGCGCCGAGCGAACGCCGCCGGCCGAGGCGGTCGGCGATGCCGCCGAGCGCGAAGCGCCCGACCGTGCTGCCGACGCCGACCAGGGTGAACAAGGCCACCGCCATGCCGCGGCCGAGGCCGAGGTCCTGGGCGTAGGGCACCAGATGCACGAAGGGGATGAAGAGGCCGAGCGAGACGGCGAAGCAGCCGGCATAGATCAGCCAGAAGGGACGCGTCGCCAGGGCCCGGCCGACGCCGTCGTCGGCGGCCGCCGATGTCGCCGCGGCGGCATGCGGCGGGTCGCCGTCGGGAGCGAGGCCGCGCCGTTCGGGCGAGGCTTCGAGCAGCAGCGCCGCGCCGCCGCCGAGCAGGATCGCGCCGGCGCCGAGCGCGGCATAGGCGCCGCGCCAGCCGAAGGCGTCGATCAGCCAGGCCGCGAGCGGCGGCACGAGCAGCGTGCCGAGGCCGATGCCGGCAACCGCGAGGCCCGAGGCGAAGCCGCGCCGGCGCACGAACCAGCGCTGCACGGCTCCCACCGATGGCACGTAGCCGAGGCCGACGCCGAGGCCGATGCCGAGCCCGTAGGCCAGATAGACGTGCCAAAGCTGCGGCGCCACGCTCGCGCCGAGAAGGCCGGCGCCGACCACCAGCATGCCGGCGAGGCAGACGCGCCGCGGCCCGACGCGGTCGGCCAGCCAGCCGCCGGCGGCGCCGAGGCAGAAATAGAGGAAGCCGGCGATGGAGAAAACGAGCGATATCGAGCCGCGGCTGGCCGCGAAGTCGCGCTGCAGCGGCTCGAAGAAGGCGCCGAAGGAATAGGCGCTGCCGAAGCCGACGAACATGACGCCGAAGGCGCCGCCGACCACGACCCAGCCATAAAAGAACGGTGGCGCGGCCGCGACGTCGCGCTCGGCGTCCATGTCCTCCCCCTCGCGGCGAATGCCGCGCGCGGATTGTCGGCGCCGCCCACCGCGCTGTCCACCCGGTCCTTGCGGCGATCGTCTCAGCGCCCGCGCAGCGGCGGCACCGGGTCGCCGCGCTGCGGCGGCACCGGATCGCCGCGCAGCGGCGGCACCGCGTCGGCCGGCCCCTCGCGCTCGATGACCGGCGGCGTCGGTCCGCCGCGGCTTCCCAGCGCCTCGCCCCAGGGCCCGGCGCTGCGCACCAGAACCCAACCAAAGAGAGCGTTGGTTTCGGCCCGGGCAATGCGTTCGGCGTCGTGATCGCGCCGGCGGAGCAGGACCGCGCGCAGGCGGCCGCGCGCATCGCGCTTGGCGACGCGGCATTCGACCGCCTCGACGCGGAAGCGCAGCTTGTCGGGCAAGAGGCCCTCGAAGACGCGCCTCTCGACGGCGCCGTCGCCGTCGGCATAGCGGCAGTCGGCGCGATAGGCGAGCGCCGGCGCCCCGTCCAGCACGAGGTCGAACTCGGCCGCCGCCGCCGGGCAGGCGGCGAGCGCGGAGAGGATCAGCAGGAGAACCGCGCGCATGCGCCCTCGCCGGGCGCTATCCCAGGCCAATGGCGCGGCGCCGTCAACCGGCGCGCCGGCGCGTCAGCTGCGCGCCGCCGTCGGCGCCTTCTTCTTGGTCTTCTCGACGAACAGGTTGCGCCAAGCCGCGGCGACCAGGTCGATGTCGAGATAGGGCATTTCGCCGCGGTAGCGGCAGCGGTCGATGACGCGGTCGATGAGGAATTTCGGATGGTAGCTGGCGACGCCCTCGCCGTTCTTTTCGTAGAACTCGCGCAGCAGCTCCTCCATCAGGCCGGGCGGAATCTGGATCTTCTGGCTGGCGCAGACGCGCTGGAAGATCTCGATATAGTCCTCGATCGTCGGCGCGCCGACGAGGATCTTGTAGGGAATGCGGCGCAGGAAGGCCTCGTCCATCAGGTCTTCGGGCGCCAGGTTGGTGGAGAAGACGATCAGCACGTCGAAGGGGATGAGGAACTTGCGCCCGGTATGCAGGTGCAGGAAGTCGAACCGCTTCTCCAGCGGCACGATCCAGCGGTTGAGCAGGTCGCGCGGGTTCACCATCTGGCGGCCGAAGTCGTCGATGATGAAAATGCCGTTCATCGCCTTGATCTGCAGCGGCGCCTCGTAGAGCCCGGCCTCGGGGCTGTATTTGAGGTCGAGCATCTCCATGCGCAGCTCGCCACCCGACATCACCGTCGGCCGCCGGCACGGCACCCAGCGCGAGTCGATCGATTCGCGGACCAGCGACCGGGTCTGCTTCACGCTGACCGGCGCCTCGGCGAATTTCTGCTCGATCGGCAAATGGATGGTGGGGTCGAAGATGGTGATGACCTGACCGTCGAGCTCGACCGCGTAGGGGACGTAGACCAGGCCCCTGAAGGTGCGGCCCATGCCCTCGGCGATCGAGGTCTTGCCGCTGCCCGGCGGGCCGTAGAGCAGGATCGCCTTGGCCGAATTGGCGGCCGGGCCGAGCTCGTCGACCAGATGCTGCGGCAGGACGAGGTGGCTGAGCTTGCCGACCAGGTCCTCGCGCGAGACGCGCTCGTTGGTGATGTGCTGGCGCTCGATCTGCTGGATGTAGCTCGCCATCGGCACCGGCGCCGGCCCGAGGTATTGCGAGCGCTGCAGCTGCTCGATGGCGCGCTGGCGGCCCTGGTCGGTGAGGTCGTAGCGCAGCTCGGAGAGCAGGCTGAGGCCGCTCGACCCCATCACCTGGACCAGCGCGTTCTCCTTGGCGAACTCGAGCAGCGGGTCGATGATGTTGACCGGCAGCTTGATGTTCTCGGAGATCTGCGAGGGCGTCTCGAGCGCCTTCACGTACATGAACTTGAGGATCAGGTTGATCAGGAACTGGTCGCTGATGCCGGTGTCCTTGACGTCGCGCGGCGCCGCCGGGGCCAGCTGCAGCGCCCGTTCGAGTTTCTCCTCGCTGATGACGCCGAGCGCGAGCAGGTTCTCGCCGAGCAAGCCGCCGAATTCCTGTTGGCGGGCGAGAGCGGCGTCGACCTCTTCCTTGGTGACGAACCCGTTCGCGACCAGTATTTCGCCGAGGAACATGAGGATTCACCCGCGTCGTTCGAGCCGTCGCCAATGCTGCCGCAGCCGCGCCGAGACTCGGCCCGGATTAAAAGCCGGCGGCGTAAAGGCAGTATTAACGCCGCCCCCGGCGAATACAAGTTTCGCCGGGCCGGCAGCGGGTCAATGCTGGCCGATTACGAAGCGCGCCGGCCGCCGCGACGCACTCAGCGGCCGAACAGCTTCTTGAGGCCCTCGACCGGCGCGCTCGGCGGCGCCGGGGCGGCGTCGCCCGTGGTTCCGGCCGGGGCCGGCGGCTTGGCCGCGCCGGGCAAGCCGGGCACGACGCCTTTGA
>CAYTWJ010000226.1:0-5867 GCA_964442055.1 uncultured Rhodospirillaceae bacterium
GAGACGCCGTCGCGCACGGTGACCAGCTTGTCCTTGGTCATCAGCTCGCGCACCGACAGGCTGGTGTCGGTGGCGAAGCGCACGTCGCGGTTGGTGAGGATGCCGACCAGCCGCCCGCCGGGCGTCTCGGTCACCGGGATGCCGGAGATGCCGTGGCGGTCCATCAGCGCCAGCGCGTCGGCCAGCGTCTGCTCGGGGCGGATGGTGACCGGGTTGACCACCATGCCGGATTCGAACTTCTTGACCGCGCGCACCTGGTCGGCCTGCTGCTCGATGGTCAGGTTCTTGTGGATGACGCCGATGCCGCCGGCCTGGGCCAGCGCGATCGCCATCGGCGCCTCGGTGACCGTGTCCATCGCCGCCGACACCAGCGGGATGCCGAGCTCGATGGCGCGGGTGATGCGGGTGCGGGTGTCGACCTCGCCCGGCAGCACCGCGGATGCCGCCGGCACCAGCAGCACGTCATCGAAAGTCAGGGCTTCGCGCAGGTCGATCATGCTCCCTCCGGGCGCGGCGCGCCGATCCGGTTTTCCGCCGCCGCCTCGGCGGCAAAGTCGCCACCGACGGCGCCCCCGCCGGCGAACATCCGCGGGTAGTGGCGCAGCATCTCGGCGCGAATGATCTCGAAAGGCACGTCGCTCCAGCTGCCGCGGTCGTTGAGATATTCCATGTGGCGCCGGTTGTCGGCGTCGAAGGGGTGGAAGATCGAATCGGCGCGGCCGTCGAATTCGAGCGGCAGGACGCGGAAGCGCCGGCAGAGCTCGATGTTGAAGGCGGGCGTCGCCTTCACCCACCGGCCCTCGAGATAAAAATCGGTATAGCCGTGCCAGTAGAAGACGTCGGTGCCGATCAGGCGCAGGAGGCGCTCGGTCGCCAGGTGGTTGCGCACGTCGGCGAAGCCGAGTCGCGCGGGAATGCCGGCGGCCCGCGCCACCGCCGCCAGCAGGGCCGCCTTGGCGACGCAATAGCCGCGGCCGGCTTCGAGCACCCGGCTGGCGCGGAAGGTGTCGGGGACCATCGCCATCGAATAGGGGTCGTAGACCACCCGGTCGCGCACGGCATAGTAGAGGCGCACGGCGCGCTCGCGCGGATCGGCGACGCCGGCCACCTCGTCCGCGAGGGCGCGCACCAGGGGATGGTCGCTGTCGAGGAAAAAGGTCGGCGCGAGGTATGCGTCGGGGTTTTCGGCGTCGCCCGCTTGCGGTGCCGCGTTGGTCATCCATCTGTCCCTAGGAACTGAACCCAGTATATAGCCGGTTTGCCGCCGCCCTACCAGTCCCCGGGGGCGCATTCTTGGCCGCGGCGGCGGCGGAACGGCCGGCCTAGCCGGCTGCCCCTTCGGCGTTGAAGGGCACCAGCCGGGCGGTGGCCGAGGCGGTGGCGAGAAGCCGGCCGTCGGGGTCGCTGAGCCGCCCTTCGAGAAAGGCGATCGAGCGGCCCAATTGCACCACCCTGCCCTCGGCGGTCAGCGGCCCTGGCCGGGCCGCCGCCAGGAAGCTGACCTTCATCTCCAGGGTCGGCACGACGTGCCGGAAATCCGACTTGACCAGGGCGGCGACCGCCATCGCGTCATCGAGCATGGCGGCCAGGAAGCCGCCCTGCACGCTGCCCATCGGATTGCAGAAATCGGGCCTGGCGGTGAACTCGGCCACCACGCGCCCGGCCTCGCGGTCGGCCTCGATCAGGCGAAAGCCGAGCAGGCGGCTCGCCGCCGGTGGGCTGAGCTTGGCAAAGCGGGCGGCGATGTCGGGGCCGGCGCCGGTCATCGCTCGCCCCCGGCGCGAAAGCCGGTGGCCACGACGTAGGATTCGGCGCTTTCCTTGCGGCTGGCGGCGGGCTTGGCGTGGCGGACCTGGGCGAAATCGCGCTTCATCCGGGCCAGCAGCACCCCCTCGGTGCCGCCCTTCAGCACCTTGGCCACGAAAGCGCCGCCCGGCTTGAGCACCCGGACGGCGAAATCGAGCGCGGCCTCGGCCAGCGCGATGATCCGCAAGTGATCGGTCTGCTTGTGGCCGGTCGCCGGGGCGGCCATGTCGGAGAGGACCGCATCGACGGGACCACCGAGCGCCTGGCGTACCGTCTCGTCGGCGCCCGAGGCGAGAAAATCCAGCTGCAGGATGCGCGCGCCCGGCACCGGCTTCATCGGGCTGATGTCCACCGCCAGCACCGCGCCGCCCGGACAGCGTTCGACCGCCAGTTGGGTCCAGCCGCCGGGCGCGGCGCCGAGGTCGACGACGCGCGCGCCGGGTTTGAGCAGGCCGAAGCGGTCGTCGAGCTCGGCCAGCTTCCAAGCCGCGCGGCTGCGATAGCCAGCCCGCTTGGCGGCATGGACGAAGGGGTCGGCGAGCTGGCGGCGGAGCCAGCGCTGCGACGAGGGCGTGCGCCCGCGCGCCGTCTTCAGGCGCTGGCTCAGCTCGCGGCCGACACCGGGCGGAGTTCGGCGCGGCATCGCGCTCAGGTGGCGCGGCGGCCGCGGCGGCCTTCGCGCTCGGCCTCGTGCATCAGGTCGAGCAGCACGCCCTCGCGCACGCCGCGATCGGCGACGCGCAAGAGCGGAGTCGGCCAGGTGCGGTGGATCGCCTCGAGGATGGCGCAGCCGGCGACCACCAGGTCGGCACGGTCGCTGCCGATGCAGGGATGGGCCAGACGGTCTTCCATCGACGTCGTGGCGAGGCGGCGCGACACGACCAGCACGTCCGCGAAATCGAGCCAGCAGCCGTCGACCTGCGAGCGGTCATAGCGCGGCAGTTCGAGGATCACGCCGGCGATGGTCGTCACGGTGCCCGAGGTGCCGAGCATCTGCACCCGCCCCTCGGCGACATGGCGGCTGAGGCCATGCGCCATCTCGAAGGGCGAGAGCATGTCGCTCACCTCCTCGATCATGCCGGCATAGGTGCCGGGGCGGATGTCGCGCCCGCCCCAGCGCTCGGCGAGCGTGACGACGCCGCAAGGGAGCGAGACCCAGCCGACCAGCCGCGGCGCGCGGCTGCGCTCGAGCTCGAGCCAGAGCAGCTCGGTCGAGCCGCCGCCGATGTCGAAGACGAGCGCGTGGCGGTGTTCGTAATCGAGGAGCGGCGCGCAGCCTGCCAGCGCCAGCCGCGCCTCCTCGGCGGTTGAGATGATGTCGAGCCGAAGCCCGGTCTCGGCCTCGACCCGGTCGAGGAAGGCGGCGCAATTGGCCGCCTTGCGGCAGGCCTCGGTGGCCACCGCCCGCGCCCTCGTCACGCCGCGGCGGCGCATCTTGCCGGCACAGACCTTGAGCGCGGCGAGCGAGCGCTCCATCGCCGCCTCCGACAACTGGCCCGACGCCTGCAGTCCCTCGCCCAGCCGCACGATGCGCGAGAAAGCGTCGATCACGCGGAAGCCGTAGGCGGTCGGGCGGGCCACCAACAGTCGGCAGTTATTGGTGCCGAGATCGATGGCGGCGTAGGTGTGGGCATAGCGCCCGCGCGGCCGGCCGGCCACGTGCTGCCGGTCGCCCGCAGGCGTCACCTGCGTGTTGACGGTCAAATGCCCAATCCCTTCATCGCGGCGACGCCACGCCGGGCGCGGCGTCGCCGCTTGAGTCTCGTCTCCGGGGCAGTCTAGCAGCATTGACGCACGGGCGACATGCCGGACGGGCGGCGTTGACAAGGCCGGACCCGGTTTTTATGTTCCGCCCAGCCCGGCCGCCGCCAAAAGCGGGCCAAGGCGCATCCCGCTGGGGGATCGTCTAACGGTAGGACAGCGGACTCTGACTCCGCCAGTCTAGGTTCGAATCCTAGTCCCCCAGCCAGCTTTTCCCGTCTCCCTTCCCGATCAAGAGCTTGACGGCGCGCATGGCCGGCCCGGCGCTGTTCCGGAAATCGTGCGTGCCGTCACAACGCCGCGGCATCGCAATTGACACGCGGGCGTCTCGGTTGCGCTAATACGCGCCATGGTTCCCGGTTCCCCCTTGAGCGCAATGGCGGATCGCCGCTTGATGCGTGCCCTGGCCGCGGCAGCGGTGCTGGCGTCGGCCGCCCCGGCGGGCGCCGGCCAGCAGGTCGCGATCGTCGAGGCGGTGAGCGGCGACGCGAGCGGGCTCGGTGTCATGGATTATGTCGAGACCGGCCAGCGGATCTCGCTGGCGCCCGGCGCAAGTCTGACCCTCGGCTATCTTCGCTCTTGCATCCGCGAGGTGATCCGCGGCGGGGCCGTCGTGGTTGGCGAAACCCAGTCGCAGGTCGAGGGCGCCACCAGCGTCCGACGCGACAAGGTCGATTGCGATGGCGCCCGGCTCGAGCTCACCGCCGAGCAGCGCGGCAAGAGCGGCGTCGTGGTGTTTCGCGCGCCCTCCGAGCCCGGCAAGGCCGCCGAGCTGCCGGAGCCGGAGCTGACGCTCTACGGGTTGAGCCCCTTGGTCGACCTTGGCGGCGCCAGCCGGCTTACGGTCGAACGTCTCGACCGGCCGGGCGAGCGCTACGAATTCGAGGCGGCCTCGGCCGATGCCCGACGCGGCAGCATCGTCGATTTCGCCAAGGTCGGCCGGGCGCTGGCCCCGGGCGGGCTCTATCGGGCCGCCGCCGGCGAGCGCGATGTCGTCTTCCGCGTCGATCCCTTCGCCGTGCCCGGCGCGGCACCCCTAACCGGACGCCTGATCCGCTTCTGACCGGCCGCCAAGCGCCGCAAACCGAATCAGCGACCGCTGCCGCCCTCGCCCACCAGCGCGAAAGGGGCCCAGAACATCGGATGGGTAAAGCGGGGGCCGGCCTCGCCGCGGGCCAGCGCCACCGTCGCCGCGCGCAGCGCTGCCGCGCGCCCCGATCCGGGGCGGCGCCCCAGATGATCGAAGGCCGCGGTTGTGATGCGCACCGCGGCTTCCGAATCGACCGGCCAGTGCGACACCAGGAGCGCCCGGCTGCCAGCGTGGAAGAACGCCTTGGCCAGACCCGAAAGGCCCTCGGCGCCCGGGGTGCCGTCCGCGGCCGCGGTGTTGCAGGCCGACAGCACCACCCAGTCGGCGTTGAGCTCGAGCAGCGCGATCTCGCTGGCGGTCAAGAGACCGTCGTCATCGGGGCTGGCAGCGGCTCCTGGCGTCAGCACCAGCGCCGGCTCGGCCACGCCCTCGACATCACCCGCGACCAGGCCGTGCGTCGCAAACGCGACCACGCGATGGCGATCGAGCGCCGCCGCACGCACGCCCGCTTCGGTCGCTCGCGTTTGCAGCAGGATGCGATCGTCCGCCGCGCCCAGCGCGCGCGCCATCGCCCGCAGCTCGTCGCCGGTGTCGGGCAGCGCCGCCAGACGGCGCAAGGCGCCGACATGGACTGGCTCAGCCATCCGCCCCGGCGCCGGCGGATCGGCGACGCCCAGCTGCGGCTGGCCGACACCCAGGAACGGCTCCGGCGCATGTCTCGCCGGCGGCAGCGTGCGCAAGGCCAGGAGCGACGACGCCGACGGCAGCACGCTGATCGCGAAACGCTCGGCCGCCCAGACCGGACGCCGTGGCTCGGCGCCGTCGCCGTCCTTCGCCGGCAGCGCGACGACCAGCACGCCGAGCGGCAGGCTCTGCAGCGCACCGTCGGGCACGACGATCAGGTGCTTCACGCCGTCAAGCAGAGGGTCGAGCGGCCCGAGCAGCCGCTGATGGAGGCGGAGGGCCAGCGCGATGTCGAAAGCAGGCGGGCGGGCGCGGCGACCGAACCGGCTGGCGTCGAGGGCTTGGCGCAGCACCGTGACCGCCGCGTCGAGCGCTTCCTGCCGCAGCGGCAAAGTGACCAGGCCGGCACCGTCCGGTCGTACCACCCAGGCGTAGGTCTCCTGTTCGCCGACGAGGAACGCGACCAGAGCCTCGTCGGGCCCGAGCAGCGGTCGCCGCACCAGGTGCTCGAGGCCGGCTCGGCCTC
>CAYTWJ010000227.1:0-5840 GCA_964442055.1 uncultured Rhodospirillaceae bacterium
GCGCGGCTCGACATCGGCGGCGTCTCGGTGGCGGTGGCGAGCCGGCGCATGCAGGCGGCCGACAAGGCGATGTTCCGCCATCTCGGCATCGAGCCGGCGGCGCAGAGGATTCTCGGCCTCAAGAGCGCGGTGCATTTCCGCGGCGACTTCACCGACATCGCCGAGGACATCCTGATCGTCGAGGCGCCGGGCGCCTTCATCGACCGGCCCGACCGGCTGCCCTACCGGCGGCTGCGCGCGGGGGTGCGGCTGGGGCCGCGCGGGCCCGTCAATGGCGGCTGAGGATCGCAACGCGCGGCCGCGCGCCGCCTTGCGCTCGGTCCTTCCCGGTATAGGCTGGCCGGCGATCGTGTCTCCGGCCGGCGCCACCTCGCTCGCCCTGCTGATGCAGTTCGGCGAGAGCGAGCGCCTGCCGCCGGCCGAACTGCGGGCGCGGCAGTTCGCCCAGCTTCGCCGCCTGCTCGGCCATGCCCAGGCGACGGTCCCCTACTGGTCGGCGACCCTCGCCGCCGCCGGCCTCGACGCCAGCGTGCCGCTCACCGAGGCGGTCTGGCGGCGCCTGCCGCTACTCACCCGCCGCCATCTGCAAGAGCAGGGCGAGGGCCTGAAGAGCAGCCGCATACCGGCGGCCCACGGCCGCGTCGGTCCGCTCGCCACCTCGGGCTCGACGGCGACCCCGGTCGTGGTCTGGCGGACCGAGCTCGTCAACACGTTCTGGTACGCGATCACGCTGCGCGACCACCTTTGGCACGGGCGCGATTTCTCGGCCCGCCTGGCGGTGATCCGCCACAACGACTCGCCGCGGGCGCAGTACCCGAAGGGAATCAGCGCGCCCACTTGGGGCCGGGCCAGCGCGATGCTCTACCGCACCGGGCCGAGCCATCTGCTAAGCATCCGCACCGACATCGACAAGCAGATAGAGTGGTTGCAACGGATCCGGCCGGACTATCTGCTGACCTATCCGACCAATCTGCGCGAGATCGCCGAGGCGTGCCGCCGCGAGGGCCAGCCGCTGCCGGGCCTGCGCGGCGTGATGACGGTGTCCGAGACGCTCGATCCCGAGTTGCGCGCGCTGACGCGCGAAGCCCTCGGCGTGCCCGTGACCGACGCGTACAGCTGCCAGGAGGTCGGCTACCTGGCGCTGCAATGCCCGGCCAGCGACTGCTACCACGTGCAGGCCGAGACGGTGCTGCTCGAGGTTCTCGATGCCGACGGCGCGCCGGTGCCGCCCGGCGGCAGCGGCCGGATCGTCGTCAGCCAGCTGCACAATTTCGCCATGCCGATGGTGCGCTACGAGCTCGGCGACTATGCCGAGGTGGGCGAGGGCTGTCCCTGCGGCCGGACGCTGCCGGTCCTGCGGCGCATCCTCGGGCGTCAGCGCCACCGGGTGCGCCATCCCGGCGGCCGGGTGGCCTGGCCTCTGTTCGGCAGCACGCCATTCCTCGACATCGCCCCGATCGTCCAGTTCCAGATCGTCCAGCACGCGCTCGACGACGTCGAGATGCGGGCGGTGGTGCGCGCGCCGCCGACGTCCGAACAGGAGGCGCGTCTGCGCCAGGCGGTGCAGCAGGCGCTCGACGGCCCGCTGCCGGTGCGCTTTACCTGGGTCGACGAGATTCCGCGCAGCGCCTCGGGCAAGTACGAGGTCTTCGTCTCGCGCGTCGGCGACTGAAGGCGTCAGGGCCGGGTGGGCAGGCCGTCGGCGAAGCGCAGCCAGGGCAGGCGGTCGTTCCAGAAGATGTGCGCCCCCGGCTTGAGCCAGGCCGCGTCGTCGAGCGAGGTCGCGGTCAGGCCCAGCGCCTCGGGCCGATGATGGTAGACGAAGGTGAGCGGCGTGCCGCATTCGGCGCAGAAGCCGCGCAGGGCGCGATCCGACGAGGCATAGCTCTTGACGCCGCCGCGGGTGAAGCGGAAGGCGGCGGTCGGCACCGCGAGCCAGGTGACGAAGGGCGCGCCGCTGGCGCGCCGGCACATCGAGCAGTGGCAGTGCCCCGTCCAGCTCGGCTCGCCGCGGAACTCGTAGCGCACCGCGCCGCAATAGCAGCCGCCGGCATGAACCGCCTCGCTCATGGCGCGCGCTCGTTGAAGCCCTTCGGCCGCCATTCCTCGAAGCAGGGCAGGCCGTCGTCGAGGGCGAGCCAGGGCTGGCGGCTGCGGCAGAAGATGTGCTGCGTCGGCCGGAAGGCGGCGGGGTCGTCGAGCGAGCCGATGGTGACCTCGAAGCGGTCCGGCTTGTTGAGCGGCTCGAAGAAGAGCTGCGAGCCGCATTCGCCGCAGAAATGGCGCCGCGCGTCCGCCGACGAGGCGAAGCTCTTCGGCGCGCCCCTGGTGACCGCCACGCGCGCCTTGGGGAAGACGACGCCGGCGAAAAAGGGCGCGCCCGAGGTGTGCTGGCAGATGGTGCAATGGCAGGCGCCGACGATGATCGGTTCGCCCTCGACGCGGTAGCGCACCGCGCCGCACAGGCAGCCGCCTTCGCTGACCCGCGCGCCGCTCATTCGCCGATCTCGCACCAGACCGGCACATGGTCGGACGCCTTGGCCTTGCCGCGCGGCCCCTTGTCGATGTCGCAGCGCTTGAGCCGGTCGGCGGCCTGGGGCGACAGCAGCAGGTGGTCGATGCGCAGGCCGTTGTCGCGCTCCCAGGCGCGGCCCTGATAGTCCCAGAAGCTGTAGCGGTGCTTCTCGTGCGGGTGAAGGGCGCGGAAGGCCTCGGTCAGGCCGAGATTGAGCAGGGTGCGGAACTTGGCCCGGCATTCGGGCCGGCAGAGCGCGTCGTTGGCCCAGGATTCCGGGTCGTAGACGTCGTCGTCGGTCGGGCAGACGTTGAAGTCGCCGCCGAGCACGAAGGTTTCCTCGGCCTTGAGCAGCCTGCGCGTGCGCTTGGCGAGCCGGTCGAACCAGGCCAGCTTGTAGTCGAACTTCTCGCCCGGCCAGGGGTTGCCGTTCGGCGCGTAGACCGAGGCGATGCGCACGCCCGACACCGTCGCCTCGATGTAGCGCGCTTGGGCGTCGTCGTCGGCGCCGGGCAGGCCGCGCTCGACGTCCTCGATCGGCCGCTTGGCGAGGATGGCGACGCCGTTATAGGTCTTCTGGCCGTGCACGGCGACGTTGTAGCCGGCGTCGCCGATCTCGAGCTCGGGAAAGGCCTCGTCGACGCACTTGATCTCCTGCAGCAGCACCACGTCGGGCCGGGCGTGCTTGAGCCAGTCGAGCACGTTCGGCAGGTGCGCCTTGACCGAGTTGACGTTCCAGGTGGCGATCTTCATCGGGCGGGCGGCAGGAGCGGAGCGCGGATCGTCATCGCCCGGCGAGGTCGGGCGACAAGCGATGAGTCAACCACAAAGTCGCGATGCCACCAAGGCCGCAGCGGCGAAATTCCGCCGCCGCCCGCTCAGACCGAGAACGAGCTGCCGCAGCCGCACTTCGACGAGGCGTTGGGGTTGTTGATCTGGAAGGAGGCGCCGGCGAGGTCCTCGACGAAGTCGATCTCGGCGCCGCGCATGTATTCGATCGACACCGGGTCGATCAGCACGGTGACGCCGTCGCGGCTGATGACGATGTCGTCGTCGCTCTGCACGTCGTCGAGGGTGAAGCCGTACTGGAAGCCCGAGCAGCCGCCGCCCGAGACGCCAATCCTGAGCTTGAGCTCGGCGTTGGCTTCGTCGGCGAGAATCTGGGCGATGCGCCGCGCCGCGCCGGCGGAGAGGGTCACCGGGGGGGCATCCGCCACGTCCATCTGGCTCATCGCTGGTCTTCCCGTCGAGGTGGCGCGGCGCCCGCAACGGGCGCCAAAGCCTGCATTTTATGTAGAAATTCCTGCCCGGAAGTCAATGCGAGGGGGCCGGCGCCGTTGATCGGCCGGCGGCGAGCGGGTAGGTTCCGCCGACCTCGAACCTCGCGCCCGCCCGATGAACCTGTTCCGCCATTTCCATGCCGCCGTCCTCGACGCCATTCGGCGCCTCGCTGCCGAGGGGGCGCTGCCGGCCGGGCTCGACACGGCGGGAATCACCGTCGAGCCGCCGCGCGAGGCGGCGCACGGCGACGTCGCCACCAACGCGGCGCTGGCCCTCGCCAAGGCCGCCCGCCAGCCGCCGCGCGCCATCGCCGACAAGCTCGCCGCGGTCCTGCGCGAGCAGCCCGACATCGCCGCCGCCGAGGTCGCCGGCCCCGGCTTCATCAACCTGCGCCTGGCGCCGTCGTTCTGGTACGCGCGCCTGGGCGAGGTGCTGCGGGCCGGGACGGCTTACGGCGATTCCCGGATCGGCGCCGGCGCGAAGGTGAACGTCGAGTACGTCTCGGCCAATCCGACCGGGCCGCTGCATGTCGGCCACTGCCGCGGCGCGGTCTTTGGCGACGCACTGGCCAACCTGCTCGAAAAGGCCGGCTTCGCGGTGACTCGCGAGTACTACATCAACGACGCCGGGGCGCAGGTCGACATCCTGGCGCACTCTGTTTACTTGCGCTATCTCGAGGCGCTCGGCCAAACGATCAGCGCGCAGACGCTCGAAGGCTTCTATCCGGGCGAGTATCTGAAACCCGTTGGGCAGGCTCTGGCCCTCCAGCACGGAAAGCGTTTCACTGGGCAAGGCCGCGACGACACGGAGGCGTCTTATCCCGCCGCTGGGATTAGCGACTGGCTTCCGGCGTTCCGCCAATTCGCGATCGAACAGATGATGCGCCTGATCCGGGACGACCTCGCCGCGCTCGGCATCGCGCAGGACGTGTTCACCTCCGAGGCCGAGCTTCATCGCGCCGGCAAGGTCCAGGCCGCGCTCGACACCCTGGCCGAGAAGGGGCTGATCTATCACGGCGTGCTCGAGCCGCCCAAGGGCATGAAGCCCGACGACTGGGAGCCGCGCCCGCAGGACCTGTTCCGCGCCACCGAGTTCGGCGACGACGTCGACCGCCCGCTGAGGAAATCGGACGGCTCGTGGACCTATTTCGCCGCCGACATCGCCTACCACTACGACAAGTACCGGCGCGGCTTCGCTACCATGATCGACGTCTGGGGCGCCGACCACGGCGGCTACGTCAAGCGCGTGCAGGCGGCGGTCAAGGCGCTGACCGGCGGCCAGGCCAGCCTCGACGTCAAGATCATCCAGCTCGTCAACCTGCTCGACGGCGGCGTGCCGGTGAAGATGTCGAAGCGCGCGGGGGCGTTCGTCACGCTGCGCGACGTGGTCGACGAGGTCGGCCGCGACGTCGTCCGCTTCATCATGCTGACGCGCAAGAACGACGCGCCGCTCGATTTCGACTTCCAGAAGGTGACCGAGCAGTCGAAGGACAACCCGGTCTTCTACGTCCAGTACGCTCATGCCCGCGCCCATTCGGTCATGCGCAACGCCCGCGAAATGATGCCCGACTCGGATTTCTCCGATTCGCGACTCGCCGGGGCGGAGCTTGCGCGCTTGACCCACGCCGCCGAGCTTGGTCTCATCAAGACGATGGCGACCTGGCCGCGACTGGTGGAGACGGCGGCGGAAGCGCACGAGCCTCACCGGGTCGCGTTCTACCTCTACGACCTCGCCGCCCAGTTCCATGCCCTGTGGAACATGGGCAAGGACGATGCGGCGCTGCGCTTCATCGTCGCCGGCGAACCGGAGCTGACGCGCGCCCGCCTGGCCCTGGTGCGCGGGGTCGCCGTGGTGATCGCTTCCGGGCTCAAGTTAATGGGCGTGGTGCCCGTCGAGGAGATGCGCTGACATGAGCGACGACCTCAGACCCGACGACGACCTGCGCGAGGCCTACGAGCGGCGCGAGCAGGCGCGCGGCACCCGGCGCGCGGTGCCGGCGCTGGTCGCGCTCGCCGCCGTCGCCGCCTTCGCCGTCGGCGTCTGG
>CAYTWJ010000228.1:0-5795 GCA_964442055.1 uncultured Rhodospirillaceae bacterium
GGACATCCAGGTGCGGAGCCGACGAGTGGGCCTGGATAACCTGACTCCAATTCTCTGGTACAAAATCACCAACCGGACCAACGAAGCAGGTGGCGGCTCGTCGGGATATTACGGCAAGCCCTATCAGCCAGGAGCCGTCATCAAGAACGACCATGAACACATTCTGATGCTGCGCAAGCCGGGCGGCTATCGTCGCACAACGATGCTGCAAAAGGCTCTTTCCATGCTGCAGCCGGAGGAGATGGACGACTGGATGCGCCCGGTCTGGTCGGACATCCGGGGTGCCAGCCTTCGCGAAGGCCATCCGGCGCCGTTTCCGGTGCAATTGGCGGAACGTTTGATTCGGATGTTTTCATTTGCCGGCGACACAGTTCTCGATCCGTTTGGCGGCAGCGGTTCCACCGCGGTTGCCGCGATGCGATCCGGCCGACACTCGGTTTCAGTGGAGATCGAGCCCAGTTACGTCGAGATGGCTGCGCGCCGCCTGGTTGCGGAAGGGCGAAAGCAGGGTCGGCGTAGTGTCGGCGCAGGGGAAACTGTTGTTCGCGTTGATCCGAAGTGACGGAGGCGATGACGTTCGACCTTTTGACAGCGTTCGAGTCGCTTTTTCGAGGCAAGCCGTATTACCACCGCCGGGCGAACCAGGGTGATGCCGTAGCAGCCGAATTTTATGAGGACCTCCACGCGCTTGGACTATCGCCAAAGCTCCGAGCGGCTATCGACGATGGCGCGAAGGGCATTGGCCCGCGTAACAAGAGCGTGACATTGAAACGGATGCGACGCGGCGATGGTACCTTCGGGCATTTCGTTGACCCGCGCAAGGCGCGCGTCTTTCCTGGCCACGCGGTTAGGCGCGGAGGCTTGGCGACTATCGACATCGGCATCGAGGTCAAGATACTGAACAAGGCAATGCAGAAGCAGATAGATCGGGTTGTCGGCGATCTTGATAAGCAGGTCCGACAGTGGCGTCGTCACAACAAGACCGGCAAGCTGATCTCGGTCGCTGTGGTGGGGATTAACCACGCCGATTACACGGTTGGGTATGAAGGTCCGGGCCGTTCGTTTCGTACGGATGGAGGAAGATACCCCCATCCCGTCCAGGAGGCGCCCAAGGCGGAAAAGCGAATAGTTGACGAAATTGTGAGCCCGGATGTTTATGACGAAGTCGTAATTCTCCGCTTCAGGGCGCGGAATGAGCCACCGTTCGATTTTGGCTGGGTCGATCCAGCTGGCACCGCGGCAGCCTATACCGCGGTCCTCAAGCGTATTGCGGCTCTCTACGAGGCGCGGTTTTAGCTACTCTTCGGCTGCTCTGGACAGGCCGCCGCCGCGGCGCTAAAAGCGTGCCTCCGGCGCAGCCGCGAAGCGCCTTGTTTTTCTTGACAGAATCCGTCCCGGCCCCAACGGGCCGCCGGGCGGGGAGCAGACCATGCAGACGGCGAACGACATCCGCCAGGCCTTTCTCGACTTCTTCGCCCGCCACGGCCACGAGGTGGTGCCGTCGAGCCCGCTGGTGCCGCGCAACGACCCCACCTTGCTCTTCACCAACGCCGGCATGGTGCAGTTCAAGAACGTCTTCACCGGCGCCGAGAGCCGCCCCTACGAGCGCGCGGCGACGGCGCAGAAATGCGTGCGCGCCGGCGGCAAGCACAACGACCTCGACAATGTCGGCTACACCGCCCGCCACCACACCTTCTTCGAGATGCTGGGCAACTTTTCGTTCGGCGACTATTTCAAGGACCTCGCCATCGAGCTCGCCTGGAACCTGGTGACGCGCGAATACAGCCTGCCCAAGGACCGCCTCTGGGTCACCGTCTATCACGAGGACGACGAGGCCTTCGCGCTCTGGAGGAAGATCGCCGGCCTGCCCGACGAGCGCATCGTCCGCATCCCGACCAGCGACAACTTCTGGGCCATGGGCGACACCGGCCCCTGCGGCCCCTGCTCGGAGATCTTCTACGACCACGGCCCCGCGGTGCAGGGCGGCCCGCCCGGCTCGGCCGAGGCCGAGGGCGACCGCTACATCGAGATCTGGAACCTGGTCTTCATGCAGTTCGAGCAGCTGGCCAAGGACCGCCGCGTGCCGCTGCCCCGGCCCTCGATCGACACCGGCATGGGGCTCGAGCGCGTCGCCGCGGTGCTGCAGGGCAAGCACGACAACTACGACACCGACCTTTTGCGCGCGCTGATCGAGGCCTCGGCCGACGCCTCGGGCCAGGCCCCCGACGGGCCGCACGCGGTCAGCCACCGGGTCATCGCCGACCACCTGCGCGCCTCCTGCTTCCTCATCGCCGACGGCGTGCTGCCCTCCAACGAGGGGCGCGGCTACGTGCTGCGCCGGATCATGCGCCGGGCCATGCGCCACGCCCAGATGATGGGCTGCAAGGAGCCGCTGATGTGGCGGCTGGTGCCGGCGCTGGTCGGTCTGATGGGCCGCTCCTATGCCGAGCTGGTGCGCGCCGAGCCGCTGATCGCCGAGACGCTGCGGCTCGAGGAGACGCGCTTTCGCCAGACGCTCGAGCGCGGCCTGCGGCTCCTCGACGAGGAGGTGGCCAGGCTGCCGGCCGGCAAGGCGCTGGCCGGCGAGGTCGCCTTCCGCCTCTACGACACCTTCGGCTTCCCGCTCGATCTCACCCAGGACGCGCTGCGCGGCCGCGGCATCGCCGTCGACACCGCCGGCTTCAACGCGGCGATGGCGCGCCAGCGCGAGGAGGCGCGCCGCGCCTGGGCCGGCTCGGGCGAGGCGGCGACCGAGACGGTGTGGTTCGAGA
This sequence comes from uncultured Rhodospirillaceae bacterium, assembly GCA_964442055.1. GTDB lineage: Bacteria > Pseudomonadota > Alphaproteobacteria > Ferrovibrionales > Ferrovibrionaceae > CAYTWJ01. The sequence continues at coordinate 2,772 of CAYTWJ010000228.1, forward strand.
TCCGCGAGGAGAGGGGCGCCACCGAATTCCTCGGCTACGACGCCGAGATGGCCGAGGGGCGCATCGAGGCGATCGTCGTCGGCGGCCGCCGGGTCGAGCGCGCCGAGGCCGGCGCCGAGGCGGCGATCGTCGTCAACCAGACGCCGTTCTACGGCGAAAGCGGCGGCCAGATGGGCGACAGCGGCGCCATGTTCACCGGCGCCGGCACCCGGGTCGCGGTCAGCGACACGCAGAAGAAGCTCGGCGACCTGCACGTCCATCTCGGCCGGATCGAGGCCGGCGCGCTCGCCATCGGCGACGTGGTCGAACTGCGCGTCGACGGCCGCCGGCGCGACCGCCTGCGCCGCAACCATTCGGCGACGCACCTGCTGCACGGCGCGCTGCGCCGCCGTCTCGGTGAGCACGTGACGCAGAAGGGCTCGCTGGTGGCGCCCGAGCGGCTGCGCTTCGACTTCAGCCACCCCAAGGCGCTCTCCGACGAGGACATCGCCGCCATCGAGGCCGAGGTCAACGCGCTGATCCTGCAGAACGAGGCGGTCACCACCCGCCTGATGACGCCCGATGCCGCGGTGCAGGCCGGCGCGCTGGCGCTGTTCGGCGAGAAGTACGGCGACGAGGTGCGCGTGGTCAGCATGGGCCGCGACGGCGAGCGCGCCTTCTCGACCGAGCTCTGCGGCGGCACCCACGTGCGCCGCACCGGCGACATCGGGCTGTTCAAGCTGGTCGCCGAGAGCGCGGTGGCCGCCGGCGTGCGCCGCATCGAGGCGCTGACCGGCGACGCCGCGCTCGACCATCTCAACCAGCAGGAGCAGCGCCTGCGCGAGGTCGCCGCCCTGCTGCGCGCCCAGCCGGCCGAGGTGCCGGCGCGCCTCGCCGCCCTGGTCGAGCAGCGCGCGCGCCTCGAGCGCGAGCTCGCCGACCAGCGCCAGAAGCTGGCCAGCGGCGGCGCCGCGAAGGCCGAGCTGCGCGAGATCGCCGGCGTGCGCTACGCGGCGCGGCGCATCGACGGCGTGCCGGCCAAGGATCTCCGCGGCATGGTCGACGCGGCCAAGAAGGAGATCGGCTCGGGCGTGGTCGCCATTGTCTCGGCGGGCGGCGACGGCAAGGCGGCGCTGGTCGTCGGCGTCACCGACGACCTGGCGGGCCGCTATTCGGCGGTCGAGCTGGTGCGCGCCGGCGCCGCCGAGGTCGGCGGCAAGGGCGGCGGCGGCCGGCCCGAGTTCGCCCAGGCCGGCGGGCCCGACGGCAACCGCGCCGAGGCGGCGCTCGAGGCCATCGGCAAGGCCATCGCGGCGCAGGCCGGCGCGGCGTAGACTGCGCCCCGCAGCGGCGGGGAAGGGCGATGCCGGCGGGTCTGCGGCTGGCGCTTTTCGACATCCTGGGCGAGGGCCAGGTCTGGCGGCGGGCGCACGCGGCCGCGACCGCCGCCCTGCTCGCGCTGATCGCCTTCGCCGTCGGCGTGGCCGCCCTGCACACCGTTCCGGCGGCGGCGGCGGCGCATGACCGCGTGCTGACCGTCGCGCAGGCGCTGGCCTCGCTCGCCTTCACCGCCGAATACCTGCTGCGGCTGTGGGTCGCCGCCGACGCGGCGAGCCGGCGCCGCTCGGCGGCCGAGGCGCGGCTGCGCTACGCGCTCTCCTTCCTCGGCCTCGTCGACCTGGTCGTCGTCGTGCCGTTCCTGCTCGAATGGGTGCTGCCGGTCGAGCCGGCGTGGAGCGCGGTCGCCGACCTGCTCGCCCTGCTCAAGCTCGCCCGCTACACGCCCGGCCTCGGCCTGGTGGCGCAGGTGGTGCGCAACGAGGCGCGCGCGCTCTACGCCGCCCTGGTGGTGCTGGTGGTGATGCTGCTGCTGGCGTCGGGCGCGATGTACGCGCTCGAGCACGAGGCGCAGCCGGCGCTCTTCGCCTCGATCCCGCACGCCCTCTGGTGGGGCATCGTCACCATGGGCACGGTCGGCTACGGCGACGTCGTGCCGGTGACCGGAGCCGGCCGCCTGGTGGCGGGCTTCATCATGGTGCTGGGCATCGGCCTGTTCGCGCTGCCAGCCGGCATCCTCGCCACCGGCTTCGCCACCGAATTGCGCCGGCGCGACTTCCTCGTCACCTGGCGCACGGTGGCGAGCGTGCCGCTCTTCCGCCAGCTCGACGCCGGCGCCGTCGCCAGCATCGCCCGCCTGCTCAGGGTCGAGATCGTGCCCGCCTTCTCGGTCGTCGTGCGGCGCGGTGACGCCGCCGATTCGATGTATTTCATCATGTCGGGCGAGGTCGAGGTCGACGTCGCGCCCAAGCCGGTGCGGCTGCGCGCCGGGCAGTTCTTCGGCGAGATCGCGCTGCTCACCGAAGGAACGCGCACCGCCACCGTCACCGCCTTGCGCGATTGCCGCCTGCTCTCGCTCGCCGCCGCCGATTTCCGCCGCCTGGCGGAAAGCCATCCCGACATCGCCGCCAGCGTCGCCCGCGTCGCCGACGAGCGGCGCAAGGCGCTGGCGGCGGCAGCGGCCGCCCCGGCCTGAACGCGGTCTAGGCCAGCGCCCGCTTCAGGTTCTCGTCGATCTTGTCGAGGAACCTGGTGGTGGTGAGCCAGGGCTGCTTGGGGCCGATCAGGATGGCGAGGTCCTTGGTCATGTGGCCGGACTCGACGGTTTCAACGCAGACCCGCTCGAGCGTCTCGGCGAAGCGCTTGAGCTCAGCATTGCCGTCGAGCTTGGCGCGGTGCAAGAGCCCGCGCGTCCAGGCGAAGATCGAGGCGATCGGGTTGGTCGAGGTCTCGCGGCCGGCCTGGTGCTCGCGGTAGTGGCGCGTCACGGTGCCGTGGGCCGCCTCGGCCTCGACGGTCTTGCCGTCCGGCGTCATCAGCACCGAGGTCATCAGGCCGAGCGAGCCGAAGCCCTGCGCCACAATGTCGGACTGCACGTCGCCGTCGTAGTTCTTGCACGCCCAGACGAACTTGCCCGACCATTTCAGCGCGCAGGCGACCATGTCGTCGATCAGGCGGTGCTCGTAGGTGAGGCCCGCCGCCTTGAAG
>CAYTWJ010000229.1:0-5783 GCA_964442055.1 uncultured Rhodospirillaceae bacterium
GACGCGCCAGGCGAGCAGCTCGAGCATCGCCGGGCTCGCCTCGATGCGCTGCAGCATGTCGACGATCTTGTGGCGGATCACCTGGTGCTCGATCAGCTTGCGGCCGAAGGTTTCCCGCTCGCGCGCATAGGCGATCGCCTCGTCGGCGCAGACGCGCGCGAATGCGGTGGCGCCGGCGGCGAGGCCGATGCGCTCGTGGTTGAAGTTGAGCATGATGGCGCGGAAGCCCTGGTTCTCCTCGCCGATCAGGTTGTCGGCGGGGACGCGGCAATCGTCGAAATAGAGCGCCGCGGTGTCCGAGGCCCACCAGCCCATCTTCTTGAGCGGGGTTTGGCTGAAGCCGGGCGTGCCCTTCTCGACCAGCAGCAGCGAGATGCCGCCGGCGCCGCGCCCGCCGGTGCGCACGGCCACCGTGTAATAGTCGGCGCGCAGGCCCGAGGTGATGAACATCTTGCTGCCGTTGACGATGTAAACGTCGCCCTCGCGCCGCGCCGTGGTGCGCAGGTTGGCGACGTCCGAACCGCCCGACGGCTCGGTGACGGCGAGGGCGCTGATCTTCTCGCCGGCGAGGATGCCGGGCAGCACGCGGCGCTTCAGCGCCTCGCTGCCGACCTTGGCGATCGGCGGCGCGCCGATGGTGTGGCTGAACAGCGAGGCGAGCACGCCGCCGGCGCCGGCGCGGGCCAGTTCCTGCGTCGCCACGATGCCGTGGAAGATGTCGGCGGGAACGCCGCCGTACTCGGCCGGAAAGCCGATCTGCAAGAGGCCGATGGCCGCCGCCTTGGCATAGAGTTCGCGCGGGAATCCTTCGGCCTCGTCCCAGGCCTCGGCGAAGGGGGCGATCTCGCTGGCGACGAAGCGGCGCACGGTGTCGCGGAAGGCCTCGTGCTCGGCGCTGTAGAAGGGGCTCTTGACGCGCATCTCTCGCCCTCCGTTGTGACCGCTCCCGGTAAGGCTAGGAAATCCGCGCGTCCCTGTCGATGCCTTGCCGGCTGGCCGGCACGCCCGTAAATTCGGCCGCGTCGTGTTCTGCCGGGGTTCCGTCGCCATGGATGCACTCGCCGCGCTGACCAGCCGGGTGTCCGCCGTCAAGCTGGCCGATCCGGCCCCCGAGGGCGAGGCCCTGCGGGCCATCCTCGATGCCGGCCTGCGCGCCCCCGATCACGGGCGGCTGAGGCCGTTCCGGTTCCTGTTGGTGCGCGGCGCCGCGCGGACGCGTTTCGGCGAATTGCTGGCGGCGGCGCTCAAGCGACAGCAACCCGACGCCCCCGATGCACTGCTGGCGCGCGAGCGCGAGAAGGCCATGCGCGCGCCGCTGATCGTCGTCGTCGCGGCGCGGGTGACGGCCAGCCCCAAGGTCCCCGAGATAGAGCAGGTGGTGGCGGCGGGGGCGGCGGCCGAAAACATGTTCGTCGCCGCGCATGCGCTTGGCTTCGGCGTGATGTGGAAGACCGGCGCGCCGGCCTACGACCCCGAGGTCAAGCGCGCTCTCGGCCTGGAAGCGCAGGACCACATCGTCGCCTTCCTCTATCTGGGCACTCCGGCCGCGCCGGTGCCGGAAAAGCGTCCCGATCCGGCCGGCGTCGTCGCCGACTGGCCGGGCTGAGCGGGTTGCGCTCGGGCCAGCGATCGGGGAAGGTAATCCGATGACCCACGTTTTCCACCGCAACCCGAGGCAGAGCTACCCGAAGGCGGTCGCCGGCGAGGGCGCCTATCTCATCGACGCCGTCGGCAAGTCGTATCTCGATGCCTCCGGCGGGGCCGCGGTCTCCTGCCTCGGCCACAGCGATGCCGAGGTTGTCGGCGCGATCAAGGCCCAGCTCGACCGGCTGCCCTTCGCGCACACCTCGTTCTTCACCAACGAGCCGATGGAGGCGCTCGCCGACGCGCTGATCGAGCGCGCGCCGGCCGGGATGGCGCGCGTCTACTTCGTCGCCGGCGGCTCGGAGGCGGTCGAGGCGGCGCTCAAGCTGGCGCGGCAGTATTTTGTCGAGATCGGCCAGCCGCAGCGCCGCCATGTCATCGCGCGCCGGCAGAGCTACCACGGCAACACGCTGGGCGCGCTCGCCGTCGGCGGCAACCTGTGGCGTCGCCGGCAGTTCGAGCCGCTGCTCATCGAGGCGAGCCACATCTCGCCCTGTTACGAATACCGCGACCGGCAGGCCGACGAGAGCCTCGCCGACTATGGCCGGCGTGTCGCCGACGAGCTCGAGGCCGAAATCCAGCGTCTGGGCGCCGACAGCGTCATCGCCTTCGTGGCTGAGACGGTGGCCGGTGCGACGCTGGGCGCGGTGCCGGCGGCGGAGGGCTATTTCCGGCGCGTCCGCGAAATCTGCGACCGCCATGGCGTGCTCCTGATCCTCGACGAGGTGATGTGCGGCATGGGCCGCACCGGCACGCTCTATGCCTGCGAGCAGGAGGGTGTCGTCCCTGACATCGTCTGCATCGCCAAGGGCCTTGGCGCCGGCTACCAGCCGATCGGTGCGATGCTGTGCTCGCGGCGCATCTTCGATGCAGTCGTCGCCGGCTCCGGCTTCTTCCAGCACGGCCACACCTATATCGGCCATGCCGCCGCCTGTGCCGGGGCGCTGGCGGTGCAGAGCGCGATCAGGGAGCGCGGCCTGCTCGCCCGCGTGCGCGATCTCGGCCGCGGGCTCGAGGAACGGCTGCGCGCCCGCTTCGGCAACCACCCCCATGTCGGCGACGTGCGCGGACGGGGCCTGCTCTGGGCGCTCGAGCTGGTCGAGGACCGCCTCGACAAGACGCCGTTCGATCCGGCGCTCAAACTCAACGCCCGGGTCAAGGCGCGCGCGATGGACCAAGGACTGCTCTGCTACCCGATGGGAGGCACCATCGACGGCGTGCGCGGCGACCATGTGCTGCTGGCGCCGCCCTTCATCCTCGAGCCGGCCCAACTCGACGAGCTCGTCGACAAGCTCGCGCGGGCGCTCGACAGCGCGCTCGGCGAAATGCGGACGGCGGCATGAAGGCCCGGCCGCGTCCGCGCCGGCCCGCCGCCACCGCGGCGCGGTTGCTTGCTTGCTGTTTCCTGGCCACCCGTAACGACAGAGGAGGATCATCGCCATGAGACCGATCGCTTCGACGGCCGTCGGCGCCGCGCTCGTCGCCGGCGCCCTGCTGCTTGCCGATGCCGTGCCCGCAGCGGCGCAGCAGAAGTTCATCACCATCGGCACCGGCGGCGTCACCGGTGTCTATTACGCGGTCGGCGGCGCCGTCTGCCGCCTGGTCAACAAGGACCGCAAGAAGCACGGCATCCGCTGCTCGGTCGAATCGACCGGCGGCTCGGTCTTCAACATCAACACCATCCGCGCCGGCGAGCTCGACCTCGGCATGGCGCAGTCGGACTGGCAGTATCACGCGTCGAAGGGCACCAGCGCCTTCAAGGACGCCGGCGCGTTCGCAGACCTGCGCGCGGTGTTCTCGGCCCATCCCGAGCCGTTCACGGTGGTGGCGCGGAAGGAAGCCGGCATCAAGACCTTCGCCGACTTCAAGGGCAAGCGCTTCAACGTCGGCAATCCGGGATCGGGCACGCGCGCCTCGATGGAGGAGCTGCTCAACGCGCTCGGCTGGAAGCTCGGCGATTTCGCTCTCGCGGCCGAGCTCAAGGCCGACGAGCACGGCCCGGCCTTGTGCGACAACAAGATCGACGGATTCTTCTACGGCGTCGGCCATCCCTCGGCCAACATCCAGGACCCGACCACCGCCTGCGGCGCCCAGCTGGTCTCGCTCACCGGGGCGGCGGTGGACAAGCTGGTCAAGGAGAACCCCTTCTACGCCTACGCCACGATCCCGGGGGGACTCTATGCCAACAACCCGAGCGCGACGCAGACCTATGGCGTGATGGCGACTCTGGTCACTTCGGCCAAGGTGCCGAACGAGGTCATCTACCAAGTGGTCAAGGCGACGTTCGACAATCTCGACGAGTTCAAAAAGCTTCACCCGGCGTTCGCCACTCTCGATCCGAAAGCAATGATCAAGAACGGCAATTCGGCGCCGCTGCACGACGGCGCGGTGAAGTATTACAAGGAAAAGGGCCTGATGTGACGGCCTGGCGCGGCGGGCCCTCGCTGCGCCCGCCGCGCCCGCCTTATTCGCGCGACGCCGTCCGGCCGCGGATGCCGGGCGGCGGCCGCACCAGGGCCGCGACGGAAGAGGGGGCATGACCCACGACGCCTCGGGCGGCGCGGCCGGGCGACCGAACGCCGATCGGCTCGTCGCCGAGACCGATACGGGCGGGCGCGCCCCGTCCGGCACGGCAGCCAGGTGGCTGCTGTTCGTCGTGCCGCTCGCGTGGTCGCTGTTCCAGCTTTGGTACGCCTCGCCGTTGCCGTTCATGGTCGGCGCCTTCATCCTCAACGACACCGAGGCGCGGGCCGTCCATCTGGCCTTCGCCGTCTTTCTCGCCTTCACCGCCTTTCCTGCCTTCAAGCGCTCGCCGCGCCGGTTCGTGCCCTGGCACGATTGGCTCTTCGCCCTCGCCGGCGCCTTCTGCGCCGCCTACCTGTTCCTGTTCTACCGCCAGCTGGCGACGCGGCCGGGGCTGCCGACGACGCTCGATCTCGCGGTCGCCATCGTCGGCCTGGTGCTGCTGCTCGAGGCCGCCCGGCGCAGCCTCGGCCCGGCCCTGACCGTCATCGGCTGCATCTTCATCGCCTACATCTTCGCCGGCCCCTATCTGCCGGAAATGGTGTCGCACAAGGGCGCCTCGCTGTCGCGGGCGATGTCGCAGCTCTGGCTGACCACCGAAGGCGTGTTCGGCGTGGCGCTCGGCGTGTCGACGAGCTTCGTCTTCCTGTTCGTGCTGTTCGGCTCGCTGCTCGATCGCGCCGGCGCCGGCAACTATTTCATCAAGCTGTCGATCGCCCTGCTCGGCCACTTGCGCGGCGGCCCGGCGAAGGCGGCGGTGGTGTCGTCGGGACTGACCGGCGTGATCTCCGGCTCCTCGATCGCCAATGTCGTCACCACCGGCACCTTCACCATTCCGCTGATGAAGCGCGTCGGCTACCCGGCGACCAAGGCGGGCGCGGTCGAGGTCGCCGCTTCGGTCAACGGCCAGATCATGCCGCCGGTGATGGGCGCGGCGGCCTTCCTGATCGCGGAATATGTCGGCGTCTCGTACGTCGAGGTGGTGAAGCACGCCTTCCTGCCGGCGATCGTCACCTACCTGTCGCTCTTCTATATCGTCCATCTCGAGGCGGTGAAGGCCGGGCTCGAGGGCCTGCCGCGGATCCGGCGCCGGAGCTGGGCCGAATCGGTTATCGGCGCCGGCATGACCGTCGCCGGCTTCGTCATCCTCGCCGGCGCGGTCTATTACGGCATCGGCTGGACCAAGGCGGCGTTCGGCGCCGCCGCCACCTGGCTGATTGCCGCGGCGACCTTCGCCGCCTATGTCGCGCTGATCGCCTACCGCGCCCGCTACCCCGATCTCGCGCTCGACGATCCGCGCGCCGCCGTCGTCAGCCTGCCCGAGGCCGGCCCGACCGCCAAGACTGGCCTGCATTTCCTGCTGCCGGTCGTGGTGCTTGTCTGGTGCCTGATGGTCGAGCAGCTCTCGCCGGGCCTTTCGGCCTTCTGGGCGATCGTGCTGATGATCGTCATCGTCATTAGCCAGCGGTCGCTGACGCAGTTCTTCCGCGGCGACCGGGCGCTCGCCCGCCACCTCGCGCACGGCGTCGCCGAATTGCTCGAGGGGCTGGTGGTCGGCGCGCGCAACATGATCGGCATCGGCGTCGCCACCGCGGCGGCCGGCATCATCGTCGGCA
>CAYTWJ010000230.1:0-5778 GCA_964442055.1 uncultured Rhodospirillaceae bacterium
CAGGATGCGGTCGGCCCCCTGGCGCTGGATGGTCGGCTCGGCGACGCCGGTCTCGTCGATGCGGCGGCGGACGATCTCGATCGACTGCTGCACCGCGTTGCGGGCGCGCTCGAGCGTCGCCTGCTCCGACAGGCGCAAGGTGATCGTGCCGTCGGGCTGCGACGTGACACTGATGTCGGCGCCGCCGCCGCCGAGGCCGAGGATGCCGCCAACCGGCACCGCCAGCTTGCGCAGCGCCTCGACCGCCTGCGCGGTCTGCGCCGCGTCGCGCAATTTAAGCGTGACCGCGTCGCCGGCGATGCCGAGGCCGGTATAGCCGATGCGCGCGCTGCGCAGCTCGCTGCGCGCCGAATCGACGAGGTTCTCGAGCCGCTCGGCGATCACCTTCCTGACGTCGACCTCGAGCAGCAGGTGCGACCCGCCGCGCAAGTCGAGGCCGAGATTGATCTGCTGGTGCGGCAGCCACGACGGCAGCGCCCGGGCCTGCTCATGGCTGAGGAAGTTGGGCGCCGTGAACACCAGCCCGGCCAGGCAGACGGCCAGGATGAGAGCGATCTTCCAGGGAGCGAAATAGAGCATTACCGACCGGCCGCCGCGCCGCTACTTCATGAACCTGCCGAGCAGCCCGCCCTTCTTGGCGCCGGGCTCTTCAGGTTTCGCCTCGTCGCCGCCGGGCCCCTCGCCCTCGCCCTCGCCTTTCACGGGCTCGCCCTTGGCGCGGACGTCGGCAACGGTGCCCTTGACGACGCGCACCCGCACGTTCTCGGCGATCTCGACCTGCAGCGTCTCGTTGTCGATCACCTTGACGACCTTGCCGATGATGCCGCCGCCGGTGACCACGGTATCGCCGCGCCGGACCGCCTCGATCATCGACTTGTGCTGCTTCAGCTTCTGCTGCTGCGGGCGGATCAACAGGAAATAGAAGACGACGAAGATCAGCACCAGCGGCAGCAACGACACGATGTCGAAGCCGCCGCCTCCGGCGGCCTGGGCATAGGCGGGCGAAATCAACATCTTGCTCTCCGGACGACGGGCTGCAGCGTCGGGGGACTATAGCGGCGACGCCCCGGAAATCAAACAACAACCGGGCCGCACGGGCCGCCGCGGAAAGCCGGGATTCTGCCATGCCCAACAAAGAGTTGACGGGTACTGGCGCGGCTTTTACCTTGCCCGGCGCTCGCCTCGCGCGCCGTTATCCCGTCAACTTTCGCCCGTTCGTGCCCATGGCCAAAGCCCCGCTAAAACCCGCTGCCCGGAAAGCCACACCGCCCGCCGCCGGCGACAGCGAAGCCTTGCTGGGCCGCGTCGCCGCGGCGCTCGAGCGCCTGGCCCCGCCGGCTGCGGCGCCGGTCGACTTCGAGGCCGCCGACGGCTTCGTCTGGCATGCCGAGCCCGAAGGGCTGGAGCCGGTGGCCCGGATCAACCGCGTGCCGCTCGAGCTCTTGCGCGGCATCGACCGCGTTCGCGACATCCTGCTCGAGAACACGCGCCGCTTCGCCGCCGGCCTGCCGGCCAACAACGCGCTGCTCTGGGGCGCGCGCGGCATGGGCAAGAGTTCGCTCGTCAAGGCGACGCATGCCGAGGTCAACCGCGAGAAGCCGCGCGCCCTGGCCCTGATCGAGATCCACCGCGAGGACATCCCGTCGCTGCCGCGCCTGCTCCGCCACGTGCGCGGACAAAAGCGGCGCTGCCTGATCTTCTGCGACGACCTTTCCTTCGACACCGACGACACCAGCTACAAATCGCTGAAGGCCGTGCTCGAGGGCGGCATCGAGGGCCGGCCCGACAACGTGCTGTTCTACGCCACCTCCAACCGCCGCCACCTGATGCCGCGCGACATGGTCGAGAACGAGCGCTCGACGGCGATCAACCCGAACGAGGCGGTCGAGGAGAAGGTGTCGCTCTCCGACCGCTTCGGGCTCTGGCTCGGCTTCCACGCCTGCAGCCAGGACGACTATCTGGCGATGATCGAAGGCTATGTCGCCGCCTTCGGCCTGAAGGTCGATGCCACGCAGCTCAAGGCCGAGGCGGTCGAATGGGCGGTGACGCGCGGCTCGCGCTCGGGCCGCGTCGCCTGGCAGTTCGTCCAGGATCTGGCCGGGCGGCTCGGCCAGCCGCTGTGACGACATCGGGTAAGGAAGCATGGCCGGTCTGAAAATCTACGGCATCGCCCGCTCGCGCACCTTCCGCTGCTTGTGGCTCGTCGAGGAGCTGGGCCTCGCTTACGAGCATGTCAAGGTCGGCTTCGGCCCCGAGGGCACCCGCTCGCCCGACTTCCTGCGTCTCAATCCGAACGGCCACGTGCCGGCGATCGACGATTCCGGGCTCGTGCTCTGGGAATCGCTGGCCATCAATCTCTATCTCGCCAAGAAGCACAGGCAGCTTTATCCGCTCGCCCTGGCCGACGAGGCGCGCACCTGGCAATGGTCGCTCTGGGTGATGACCGAGGTCGAGCGCCCGTTCATGCAGATGCTCTATCACACGCGCATCCTGCCCGAGGCCGAGCGCGACCCGCGGCTGGCGGCCGACGGCCTGCAGCAGCTGGTGGCGCCGATCCGGGTGCTCGACGAGCATCTGGCGGCGCGGCCGTGGCTGGTCGGCGACGGCTTCTCGGTCGCCGACCTCAACGTCGCCTCGGTACTCTACACCGCCCGCGCCTTCAACATACCGTTGCCGGCCGCGCCGCACATGCAGGAATGGATGGACCGCTGCTACGCCCGCCCGGCGGCAATCAGGGCGCAGCGTATGCGCGGCGACTGACTCACCGGGCGGCTTCGGCCAGCGCGCGCGGCGCGCTGGCGCCGGCGAGATGCGGCAGCGGGTCGACCGCCTGGGTGCCGCGGCGGATCTCGAAATGGAGCTGCGGCCGGTCGACGCTGCCGCTGCGGCCGGCGCGGGCGATCGCCTGCCCGCGGCGGACGGTGTCGCCGCGCCGCACCAGCAGCCGCTCGTTGTGCGCGTAGGCGGTGACCCAGTTGTCGGCGTGGCGGATCAGCAAGAGGTTGCCGAAGCCGCGCAGCTCGTTGCCGGCGTAGACGACGACCCCATCCTCGGCCGCGCGCACGGTCTCGCCGTCGCGCGCGGCGATGTTGATGCCGTCGTTGTGCAGGCCGCCGGGCTTCGGCCCGTAGCCGGAGAGGACGCGCCCGCGCAGCGGCCAGGCGAAGCTGCGTCCACTTCGCGGCGGCGGCTGCGGGACCGCCGCCCGCTGGGCGACGCGCTCCCCGCCCGCCTTGGCGTCCGCGGGCGACGACGGCGCGGACGCGGCCTCGCTGTCGCGCCGGCGCGGGGCGGGCTCGGGCCGCGGCACCTCGGCGGCCGCCTCGGGCTTGGCCGCGACGTCGGGCTTCGCCGCCTCTCGCGTCGGGGCCGCGGCGACCGTCGTTTCGGCGGCTGCCGGAATCAGCAGGCGCTGTCCTGGAACCACGGCGAAGGGCGGGCGCAAGTCGTTGGCGCGGGCCAGGGCGAAGCTGTCGACACCATAGAGACGGGAAATGCCGTAAAGCGTCTCGCCGTCCTGGACCAGGTGGTGGCGGCCGCCCGGCAGAACCAGGCGCTGGCCGACAACGAGCACGTAGGGCGGCTGCAGCCGGTTCTCGTCGATGAGCGCGCGCACCGGCAGGTTGTAGCGTCGCGACAGCGCGAAGATGGTGTCGCCCGCCTGCACCTCGACGCCGCCGTCGGCCGGCGCAATGGCCGCGGCCGGCGGGCCTGACGGTGCGGCCGCCGCCGGGGCGGGCAACCCCGCGGCGGGTCGCGGAAAAAGCACCGGCTCCGGGGGCTGCTCGGCGCAGGCGACCAGCGCCAGTGCCGCCACGACGACGCAAGGGGCGATCCGGCGGTCCATGCGGCCAATCTATGTGGCGCAAGGCCGACGATCAACGCCCGCTCAGGCTTCCCGGGCGATGCCCGGCACCAGCGGCACGAAGCGCACGGCGATCAGCCTTTCCTCGACCAGGTCGTCGCCGCGGCGGGTCAGCCGGACGATCTCCTGGTCGGCGCTGCCGCTGCCGATCGGCGCCACCAGGATGCCGCCCGGCGCGAGCTGAGCCGCGAGCGCCGGCGGCACCGTCGCCGCCGCGGCGGTGACGATGATGCGCTCGAAGGGCGCCTGCTCGGGCCAGCCCTTGGCGCCGTCGCCGACGCGGCTGGTGACATTGCCGATCTTGAGGCGGGCGAAGCGGCCCTCGGCCTCCTTGAGCAGCGAGCGATAGCGCTCGACGGTATAGACGCGGCGACACAGCCGGGCGAGCACCGCCGCCTGGTAGCCCGAGCCGGTGCCGATCTCGAGCACCTTCGCGCGCGCGCCGGGCTGCAGCGCCTGGGTCATGTAGGCGACGACGTAGGGCTGGCTGATGGTCTGGCCCTGCTTGATCGGCAGCGCGATGTTCTCCCACGCCTGGTCGTGGAAGGCCTGCGGCACGAATTCCTCGCGCGGCACGCGCTCGATCGCCGAGAGGACGCGGGTGTCGGTGATCCCCTGGCGCCTCAGCTCCATGATGAGGCGGATCTTGCGCGCCTCATCGCTCACGCCAGCGCCTTCTTGAGCTGGGTCAGGGTGTTGCGGTGGGTGAGGTCGAGCTGCAGCGGCGTCACCGAGATCGCGCCGCGCGCCACCGTGGCGAGGTCGGTGCGCGGCTGCGGCTTGCCGACCTGCCGGCGGAAGCCGATCCAGTAATAGGGCACGCCGCGCGCATCGACCCGCGCGTCGAGCACCAGGTCGGAGAGGTCTCGGCGGCCCTGGCTGCTGACCACGGTGCCGTTGACCTGGTCGTGCGGCACGTCGGGGAAGTTGACGTTGACCAGCACGTCCTCGGGCCAGCCCGCCAGGAGGAGCCGGCGGATCAATGCCGCGCCGTGATGCTCGGCGGTCGCCCACCGGACCGGATGGCCGAAGCTGAAGCACTGGCTCAGCGCGATCGACGGCACCTTGAGCAGCGTGCCCTCCATCGCCGCGGCGATGGTGCCGGAATAGGTCACGTCCTCGCCCAGGTTGGCGCCCCGGTTGACGCCGGAGAGCAAGAGGTCGGGACGCTTGCCGCCGACCACCTGGTTCAGCGCCATCATCACGCAGTCGGTCGGCGTGCCGCGCACGGCGAACTTGCGCGCGTTCACTCGCCGGATGCGCAACGGCATGGTCAGGGTCAGCGAGTGCGACGCGCCGGACTGCTCGAATTCCGGCGCCACCACCCAGACATCGCGGCTGAGCTGGCGGGCGATCTTCTCGAGAATCTTCAGGCCGGTGGCGTGGATGCCGTCGTCGTTGGTGACGAGGATGCGCATGGCCCGCCGTCAGCCCTTCGCGATGCGCGCCAGGCCGCCCATGTAGGGGCGCAGCGCCTCGGGGATCGTCACGCCGCCGTCGGTCTCCTGGCCGTTCTCGAGCACGGCGATCAGCGCCCGCCCGACCGCCAGCCCCGAGCCATTGAGGGTGTGCACGAAGCGCGTCTGCTTGCCGCCGGCGGCGCGGCAGCGCGCCTTCATGCGCCGGGCCTGGAAGTCGCCGCAATTGGAGCAGCTCGAAATCTCGCGGTAGGCCTGCTGGCCCGGCAGCCAGACTTCGATGTCGTAGGTCTTCTGCGCGGCGAAGCCCATGTCGCCGGTGCACAAGAGCACGGTGCGGAACGGCAGGCCGAGGCGCTTCAGCACCGTCTCGGCGCATTCGGTCATGCGCTCGTGCTCGGCCGCCGACTGCTCGGGCGTTGCGATGCTGACCAGCTCGACCTTGTAGAACTGGTGCTGGCGGATCATGCCGCGCGTGTCCTTGCCGGCGGCGCC